>NZ_JAUBTO010000064.1:0-42582 GCF_036702495.1 Microcoleus sp. C2D2
ACAGGCATTAATGGCTTTGCGCCAAGCAAGGAAGCGGTGCTTTAACAAGACTGCGGGAGTACCGAGATTTAAGAAAAGAGGGCAGCGCGACTCTTTCACGTTAGAAGGAACAGTTAAAATTTTGGGTAACAACAAAATCCAAGTTCCTGTAATTGGCATTTTCAAGACTTACGAAAGGTTGCCACAAGTATTAACTTGCGTCTTGTACAATATCCCGGAGTGCGGACAGGTGGTTTATCAGTTTCAGATTTGACGTAGAACAGCAAGAGTCATGCCAAACAAGTATTGTGGGAGTTGACCTCGGCATTAAAGCATTAGCTACTCTTTTAACAGGTGAAGTGATTGTCGGAGCAAAATCCTACAAAAAGTACGCAGCCAAGTTGTCAAGAATGCAGTGGCTCAATCGCCAGAAAACTATCGGCTCACGCAATGGGAAAAAGGCACAGCTTAAGATAGCGAGATTGCACATAAAAATAGCTAACATTCACAAAAATACGTTGCACAAGTTAACGGCATTGCTTGCCAAAAACCACGGCACAGTAGTAATCGAAGACCTCAATGTGTCCGGGATGATGGCGTTGCATAAACTGGCTGCCTCTATTGCTGATATGGGTTTCTTTGAATTCCGACGCCAATTGACCTACAAGTGCAAGTTGTATGGCTCAAAACTTGTAGTAGTTGACCGATGGTTTCCATCCAGCAAAACTTGCTCTAATTGCTCCACCAAAAAAGAAACACTCGGACTTTCTGAGCGACTGTTTGAATGCGGTCATTGCGGTTTTGTTATTGACCGTGATTTAAATGCAGCGATTAATTTGTCAAAAACCGTCAGTTAGAGGGGGCTCGTGCCTGTGGACTGGTTAGTGCCGACACCGCCAGAATGAAGCAGGAAGTAAGTTTCACAATACTACTGAGTAGATTTGTCTAGTTATGAGTAGTTGTGAGTAGGTCTTATGTAACGGCTTAAATATAAGAACCTGAAGGCATTTTCCACCTAGCAATCGTTTGTTTTGGGTAGCGGCATTGCCTTGAATCTGCTAATTATGTATCTGGGTGAAAGGCAGATTTTTATGCAAAGTACAGGTTTTTTTAGGAAAGATTGTCAATAAATTTATTGGCTCCCGGCGGGCCAAAATGTCAACAGCCTGAAGATCGATCGCACTTACTCTCATCGAAGAAACCCGGTTTATTCCAGCGATCGGGCCCAAGTGACGCCATTCGGTTAATCAACTGGGTTTCTGACTCAATATCGCGCCAGGACTGCCAATCTAAAATCTCAAAGGATCTAAATAATCGAGAGTGAAAACATCCACCAGCAAACTATCTGGCCTGCAACCCGAACAACTGGAAGCTTGGGCAAAAGAGGCAATTAATCGCAGTAAATCCGGTCAAATTGCCGGGTACATACCTCTCCTTGCGCGAGCCGACAGACAAGGGTTTGCCGTGCAAATTCGGGCAATTGACGGTCAATTTTTGAGCTGTGGTAGCATTGCTCAAACATTCTCGCTGATGAGCGCAGTCAAGCCCTTTGTGCTGCTTTATTTGCTGTGCGAATTGGGCGAAAAAAGGGTATTTGAGTGCGTTGGCTGCGAGCCTTCGGAGCTGCCTTTCAATTCCTTAACTCAACTCGAAATAGACCGAGGAAAGCCGAGAAACCCGATGATTAATAGCGGGGCGATCGCCCTAGCGTCTTTGATTCCCGGTCAAAATGCTGTGGCGCGCTGTCAAAACTTGCGAACTTGGCTGAATCAACAGGCAAAAAGTCAGTTATTCGTTGACGAGTTAATGCTCAATTCAGTGAATTCAATGCCGAATGAAAATAATTGGAATCTCGCCTTAAAAATGGTAGACTCGGGTTATATTCAAAACTCTGAAATTGCTTTAGAAACTTACAATCGCCTCTGTTGTTTGTCGGGAACTGTGGAGGATTTAGCTAAGCTGGGAATGGTTTTGGTAAATAGTGGCGATCGAGCAATCTGGGAAAACTGCCGCACTGTCAAAGCACTGATGGCAACTTGCGGTTTGTATGAAGCATCCGGCCGCTTTGCGGTGCGGGTGGGACTGCCTGCCAAGTCGGGAGTTAGCGGGGCAATGCTTTCGGTAATTCCGGGCCAGGGTGCGATCGGCTTTTACAGTCCGCCCCTGGATAAAGAGGGAAATTCTGTCGCAGGCTTATTTCTGTTAGAACAAATAGCTAAAGCTTTGCGGCTGAGCGTATTTGATTAGACACGATTGCAGTTAAATTCCCCCTTGAATTTCCCCGAAGTATTGGGAATTGGGAATTGGGAATTGGGAATTGGGAATTGGGAATTGGGAAACGATATAATTCCGTAGGGGCGGGTTTTACGACAATATCTCATCATTACAAACAAGCTTAATAAACCCGCCCCCACACCGCTAATAACCTACATCAACCTTGACGGGTGAGCGAATACAAAAAATGTATATTTCGATATAATTCCGTAGGGGCGGGTTTTAAGCTGTCGCGCATTTAAATTGCATATTCTCCGCGGGCGGGACGCCCACGCCACAAGAGTTTTATTGTTTTTTGACATACAATTTAAATCCCGCAACAGCTTACAACAATATCTCATCAGTACAAACAAGCTTAATAAACCCGCCCCCACACCGCTAATAATCTATATCAACCTGGACGGGTGAGCGAATACAAAAAATGTATATTTCGATTTACCCTTGGGCTGCGGTGGGTTTTTGAGATGATATCAATTCCGGTTACACCCGAATTATAGTTGACTGTTGGCTGTTGACTGTTGACTAATGACTAATGACTAATGACTAATGACTGATGACTAATGACTAATGACTAATGACTAATGACTGATGACTAATGACCGATGACTAAGGCTTTTCGCCCAAAATAGCATAAACCACAGTCTCTTCTTTTTTACCGCGCAATTGAATCGATCCTACTTTTTGACCTTCGTAGCGATCGCGCACGTAAGCAAAAGTCCTCCCCGTCACCAACAAATTAAAAGGACTGTCAGAAACAATTTCCTTATTCATCGCCTCCAATCTAGCAGCAACGTTGACAGCATCGCCGATCACAGAATAATTCAAACGCCGGGAACCGCCGACAGTGCCAGCAACTAACTGTCCGGTATGCAAACCAATGCCAAACTTAATTAAAGGTTTGCGGTCAATTCTAAGCTGCTGGTTAAGTTCGTGCAGCTTTTCGTGCATGGCGATGCAAGCCGCAACTGCATTCAAAGCATCTTTTTGAATTTCTGGATATTCGCTATGGCAAAAAGGCACCCCAAAAACGGCCATAATGGCATCGCCGATGTATTTATCTACAACGCCGCCGTGATCCATAATACAGTCGGTCATCGCTTCCAAATAATTGTTGAGCCAGTTGAGCAAATCCCGCGGCGGCATTTTTTCCGAAATCGAAGTAAAACTGCGAATATCCATAAACAGCACGGTTGCTGTAAGTTCTTGAGGTTCGAGTTCTCCCTGTTCAAATATCTCAGCTTTGCGTTGCCAAATAAGCTGAGCAGTCTCTGGATCGACGTGCTTTTCAAATAACCTCATCAACTGTTGCTTTTCGTACTGTTCCCGCAGTTGCAAAGCAGTGCCAGCTAAAATGAGGGTGCCGATAGGTGCGGCAATCGGAACCCACCAAAAAAAGAAGCCAAATAGCACAGCAGCAGCCCCAATCCAAAGTATAGGCAAACCGAGAGCGATCGCAATTCTCTCTCTAACACCTCGGTTCCACAGAACCCAACCGGTAAGCGGGCCAATCCCGAACAATAACAACATTTCTGCGAGTACCGGCAGCCGCTGCAGCAAGCGTTGATTGAGCAAATTGTCCATCAACGCTGCATATAAATAAACCCCGGCTGTATTTCGGTCTAAAGGTGAAGATATCGGGTCAAAACCTGTAGCAACTATGCCCACTAAAACTAACTTATTGGTGAGAGCATCTGCGGGAATTCTACCTTGTACAACATCAACAAAAGCATAGGTGGGTAGATTTTTTGTTGGTCCAGGCCAGTTAACCCAGACTTTTTTTGCCTGCCTATTTTTTGACTGTGGGAGCAATACTGGATTTTGGGGATTAGCAGCATTGTACCTGTGAGTCATTGCTAAACCGAAATTAGGAATCCCGTCGAGAAAGATTTTTGACTCGCGGCTAATACCGTCGCTATCGGCTTCGTGGGCGATGTGGCCGACACCTGCTGCTGCTGCTTTAAAAGATGCTACGGGTTCTTCTTTGATGGTGCCCGCGAGTACAACTTTGCCGTTGGCGGCGATTGCAGCGGCTAAAAGATCATCTTTCGGACTCGGATCGAGGAAAAGAATGTCGAAACCTACTGCTGTGGGGGGAGATTTTTTTAGGGCCGCCAACAGTTCGGCGTAGCGGTTGCGGGGCCAAGGAAATTGACCGTATTCCTGCAAGGAATGCCGTTCGATCGCAATTACCGCAATTCTCTGATCCCATCCCGGATTTGGCCAAATTCCCGATTCTCGAATTTGAAATAGCGTGTTGTATCCCAAATATTCAAGGGGTTTCCACATTCCCAATTGCAGCATGGCTACAGACATTAGACCTGCTAGGGCGCCTGTCATCCAGGGAGGATTTGTGATTATATATTGCCGCAGGTTGAGCAGTTGATTTTTTTTGAGATTATCGAGCCTTTCTTTGAACTTCATGCCATTAATTTGACGCAATAATTGACATTCGGGTCAGACCTTCGAGAAAAGTGCGAGCCATGAAGTTTTACAAGACCGTAAGGGTGAAGGGTTGGCGCAAAATTTCTTTATTTTGACTACCGAGATTCACCGCGAAATGCTTCGCACCTACACAGAATCATCAACCCAGATAGGACTTAGGATCTAACTCACTTCCTCAGACACTGCCCGCGCACTTGACTCTTAGAGAGGTTGTTTAGGGAACTGCGAGGGTGTAATGCCGTTCTGTGACTGACGGGCCTCGCACTACGATTCTGAGGCGGCGACTTGGAGGTAAAATTCCTTGGATTTGGAAGTTGCCCTTTCGATCGATCTTAATCACTTCGTTGTTGACATAAATTATGTCGATCGGGTTAATTTGACCGCTGAAGCGATAGATATTGCCGCTGACTCTCACCAAACGGCGGACTTTGAGTTCTGCTGCGCGAGGGCTCGCTAAGGGCGCTACGGGCGGGGTTTGAGGAAAAATTGTCGTGGCGTTGCCGCTGTTGACAACTACTTCCGAGTTGGTGCTGCCGGATACTGCGACTGCACCTTCAATAGTTTCGACTGCGGTTTTGCCGGCGCCGACGCTGACGCCAAAGGAGGTGCCGCGGACTCCGGCAACGCCTTCTGGGGTTTCAACTCTGACTGGGGCACTTCTGGCAGAACTTGTTTGTTGGGCAATTTGACTGGATTTGCCGAGTCCGCTGAATGTACTTAGGGCAACTATTTGGTTCGGCAGGATAATTGTTGAGGTGTTGGCTGCGGGAGTTGTGGCGGCTGTTTTGCCGACGGACAACCTGACTCGCCCGCTGCTGACAAAAATGGCTGTGTCTCTTTCGCCACCTGCACTGCTTGACAACTCGGATATTCTGACTGCGGTTTTTTCGGCAAGTTCGACGATGCCAGTGTTGTTGTCGATGGCTAAACGGGCTGTGGAATCGGGGCCGGTGATGATTTCGTCTCCGGGGGCCAGGAGCCGATCGCCCACGACTGCCGGTCGCCCTTTAAAGGTGACTGTACCCTTAATTTCTCGGATTTCGAGCGATCGCCCGCCCCCTGTTCCCTGAGCCTTTATCGTCTCTGCTGGGGATGAATTCGCCGCCACTGTTGCCTGATTTTTTGGAGATTTTGAGTCGGTTGGCAATGCTGGCGGTCGATCGACCGAGACAATTTTAGTAGGGTTCGACTGCTGTTTGGGGGATGGAGAGAGCGGACTGGCGATCGTCCCACGACCGAGCGGCAGACAGGCGAACACCGCTAAGGACAAACTTAGGAGCGGATTTTTGGTCGATCGCCAGCAGGTAAAATTTTTATGCATAATTTCAATTTTGTGATCTTGAAGTTCCTTGACTTCATTTCCTCTATTAGACTCCCTGACTCAAGCAATCGTTCCACTTTTTATGCCGTAATACAGCAGCAAAAATAGACTTTCTCAGCATGAAATTTTAGCATTAAATCTTCTTTTTATTTTCAGATTTTAGTAAACTGTTACAACATGGCTGTTTACTAAAATCTGACCTTCGGGAAATTTGGCCAACCAGACTCAAAGTGCTTTGCAGCATGATTTTTCGCCGATGTCAAGGTTAGAGAGCGAAGATTTATATATAGCAAACATAAAGTTAATTACTGCTTCTGAATGCCTTTTGGCTTCTGCCGGAAGGATGACTAATTGGGGATAAATCCTGTAGTTGTGGGAATTAATAAAAAGATTCTTTTTGCAAGCGAAAAAAAATAATAATCTAAGTGGTGCGCCAGGCTCTGGGAGTGGAGCTTGCCGCTGTGGAACCTGAGCCGGGCAAACCCAAGGGAATCAGGGTAGACGATCGACCAACTCCGACTAGAATACCCTCTTTTAGGGAAAGTGGGTCGAAATTCCTTCTGAAAATCATCGCGAGCGATCGCCTGCTGGTGTGGCTGTTGAGAAGTAGACGCCAAACTGTAAAATGGACGGTTGTATATAGGTTATATAGAGCAGGAGAACAATTTCAGTGGCAATAGAAGTAGGTCAGAGAGTTAAGGTGCGCCGTCTCAGAGATCGGATACCTGCAAATATAGTGGGCAAGATAAAGGAGAATCCGGTAGGCACTGTTGACGGATTCAGAATGGTTGACGGTAGCGGAGTAGGCGTGGTTGTCAAGTTTGAGGGTTTTGCGACTTGGTTCTTTGAAGATGAGCTAGAACCCGTTTAGCAGATGTTGAAGGAAGAAGGAAGTTCGGCAACGGATTCGCAAGGGCGGATGTAACGGATGTCACGGATGTCACGGATGTCAGGAAGAAGGAAGAAGGAAGAGGAAAAATTTTCCCAATTCTTCCCCTCTCCCACTCACCCACTCACCGACTCTCTTCTTCCTCCACTCTCCCCCCTTCCCCACTGTGGCTGACGGTTGCGCTTAAATGTTAAAGAGTAAGCTTTGGCAGTGAGAACAGAAAATGGCTTTGATTTTGACATTTTTGGGCAAAGGCGGCACTGGCCGCAGTACGATCGCGATCGCAACAGCTAAAAAATATGCGGCTCAAGGCAAGCGAGTTCTGCTGCTGGGCCAAGATCCGGGCCCTGCATTGGGTATTCTGCTGGGGGTTCCCCTGACTCTCAACCCCCAAGAAATCGCCCCCAACCTCAAAGCAGTTCAGGTGCAAAGCGCGCCGCTGCTAGAACGCAGGTGGGACGAAGTTAAACAACTAGAAGCTCAATATGTCCGTACTCCGTTTTTCAAGCAGATTTACGGTCAAGAATTAGGGGTGTTACCGGGAATGGACAGCGCGCTGGCGTTGAACGAACTTCGGGAATACGACAACAGCAAACAATACGATGTAATTGTTTATGACGGCACCGGCGGCATGGATACGCTGCGGATGCTGGGAATGCCGGAAATTTTGAGTTGGTACATCCGCAGGTTCCGTCAAGCTTTGGTAGATTCGGATTTGGGTAAAGCTTTGTCGCCTTTTATTCAGCCGGTTTTCAGTACCGTGTTGACTGTGGATTTGTCTGGGGATAATCCTTTTCAATCTACTAAGCAAGTCGATAATCTTTTGGATAAGGGTAAGGAAGCGCTGGCAGATCCGAACCGCACGGCGGCTTTTTTGGTGACGAGTGGGGATGCAAGCGCGATCGCAACTGCTCGCTATCTTTGGGGAAGTTCTCAACAAGTTGGTTTGACTGTGGGCGGTGTCATTGTCAATCAAGCACCTGTTACAGAAGCTATTACTGCCGAGTTCGATCCTTTGACGGCTGTTTCGGTTCCGGCGCACAGTGACAATAATTGGCAGCCGCTAATTGATGCTTTGCCCGATTTTTCTGACGCGGCAAAAGCTCCTAAACCGATTAACATAAACATTGCACAGCGTCAAGTTAGTTTGTTTTTGCCTGGGTTTGACAAGAAACAAATTAAATTGATTCAATCGGGGCCGGAAGTGACGATCGAAGCGGGCGATCAGCGGCGCAATATTTTGCTGCCTCCGGCGCTAACTGGGAAGTCTGTTACTGGTGCTAAGTTCCTGAATGGTTACTTGATTATTTCTTTTTAGGGTAAGGAAGAAGGCACTCTAAGAGATTTTGACACGGATACACGGATGAATTATCGAGTTCTCTAATATCATGTCTCGCTGATTCGCGATCGTATAATTTGTGCGATCGTAGGGGCGGGTTTCACCAACCATAATCGCCGGAAAAAAACAATCTCGAAAACCCGCCCCCACCCAAGGAACAATCGAAATGTACATTCAGATTGGCCGTGGGGCGGGGGCGGGTTTATTTATCCTTTGAATGATTGCCAATATTTCTGGTGAAACCCGCCCCTACGAAGGACGGAATTGATATCATTTACAATACAATATTATTAGCAGCAAATTTGGGGAAACAGCAATGGTTACACAACTGCAATCTCCCGACAAATCAAATATTATCTACCCCGATGACAACGGCGAACCCATGTCAGATAATACTGAGCAATTCCGATTAATCGTTTGGATTAAGGAAAATTCAGAACTATTATT
The DNA here is from genome assembly GCF_036702495.1 of Microcoleus sp. C2D2. Taxonomy (NCBI): domain Bacteria; kingdom Bacillati; phylum Cyanobacteriota; class Cyanophyceae; order Oscillatoriales; family Microcoleaceae; genus Microcoleus; species Microcoleus sp. C2D2. The sequence continues at coordinate 8,692 of NZ_JAUBTO010000064.1, forward strand.
TGCGAATGACCCGAATGTTTTCGTGGCAGGCGACTTGCTTTGGTATCCTGTGGAAGGAAATAATAAACTTTGCCAAGCTCCAGATGTAATGGTAGTTTTTGGTAGACCAAAAGGTTATCGTGGTTCCTATCAACAGTGGAATGAAGATAATATTCCGCCACAAGTTGTGTTTGAAATTTGGTCGCCGGGAAATCGACCCGCTGCAATGATTCAAAAGTTCAAATTTTACGAACGTTACGGTGTGGAAGAATACTATTTGTACGACCCGCAAACCTTAGAATTGACAGGATGGCAGCGGGTTGAGGAAGAGTTAGAGGCGATCGAACAAATAGACGGTTGGATTAGTCCCCGACTGGGGGTGCGCTTTGGATTGTCTGAAACCGGACTCGAAATGTTCGGGCCGTCGGGAGAACCGTTTGTGAGTTTTGTCGAACTCGCTCAACTGCGGCAGCAGGCGGAAGCACGGGCACAGGAAGCAGAGGAACGTGCTACTGAAGCAGAAACTTTGCTGGAACAAGAACGATCGCGATCGCAAGCTTTAGAATTAAGACTCCGAGAAATGGGAATCGACCCCAATCAATTGTAATAGGAGAAGGAAAGCACTCTCAGAGATTTTGACACGGATACACCAATTAATTATTGAGTTCCCTAATATCATGTCTCGTGGATTCGCGATCGTATAATTTACGATCTCGTAGGGGCGGGTTTCACCAACCATAATCGCCCCAAACAAACAATCTCGAAAACCCGCCCTCTCCCCACGGTAAATGGAAATGTACATTCAGATTTACCGTGGGGTGGGGGCGGGTTTATATAGATTGTTGGTCATCGTTATATATTGTTGGTGAACCCGCCCCTACGAACCAAATGTACATTCAACGGCCAAATCTGCTACAATCTCCAACAACACATCACTAACCCAGCCAATGCTCGGACAAATTTGGCAAAGAATCCTCAACCTGTGGCGGCTTCTTCAGCGACATTTCCGCAAACGAGCACCCCCACCGCCAAAGCCAACTCCGATTCGCACTTTTGGGGAATACGAACAGAAATTTTTACAACTGTTAGAGGGTGTTGAACAAGGCTGGAGTCGGGGGGATATTAAAGGCTTTTTAATCGCCTGCAACATCAAAGATGCTGAGTGGGAAAAATGGCTGCAAGAATTTGGAGAAAAGTTGCTGGTATCCCCGGAAACGAATTTAGAATTGGGTGGGCGAATGGTGCGGCTTGGTGAAATGAATTGCGGGAAAATCAGTGAGGTGGCTGGCAATATCGGCAAACAATTGTTGGCTGGGAAGAGTTTGAATCCGAATTCTGTGGATGATTCATTGGTTGCAAATATTGTTATTTACTTTTAGGATGATAAGATTTGACTTATTCAGCAGACAATCAAGAAATAGAAAAAAATGGGTATAATAATCGAGGATTGGAACTAGCAAAATTAGGCCAGTATGAAGAGGCGATAGCCGCCTACGATAAAGCCTTAGAAATTGACCCAAAATTCCACTGCGCCTGGAACGGGAAGGGCATTACCCTAAATTATTTGGGGCGATACAGTGAGGCGATCGCAGCCTTCAAGAAATGCTTAGAAATTAAACCCAAATTCCACTGGGCTTGGAACGGGAAGGGCATTGCCTTAAATCATTTGAAGCGATACAGTGAGGCGATCGCATCCTTCGATAAAGCTTTAGAAATTAAAGACGATCAATTGTGGCAAGCTTGGGACTATCGAGGTTTGGCATTTTTATACTCCGGGTGCTACATTGAAGCTATTCAAAACTGGGATGAAGGCTTAGAGAAATATCGGCGCAGCAACAACGACTATCACCTCGCTTGCGGCAAATTGCACCACCGAAAAGGCAAGGCACATTACGAACACGGTAAACAAACAGCCACTTATTGCGAATCTTTCCACAAAGCCAAAGCCAGCTACGAACAAGCCCGCGAATTATTGGAATCACCCCTCATCCCCGAAACTTATTTAGAAGTAATGCAAGACTTAATTACCGTCTGCCGCAGCTTGGGAGATACAAAAACCAGCGAGTACCTTAACAAAGCTACTATCCTGCTAGAACAATTAATTTTAGACAATAAAACTCACCCGGAAATCAAACAGCGACTCCAGCGCAAGTTTGCCGGACTTTACCAGCTAGAAGTCGATACCCTCGTCGAGTCTGGCGACAAGGTAAAAGCACTGCAAAAAGCCGAATTGCGAAAAAACTTTTGCCTGCAATGGATGCGCGCAGGTTGGCAAAGCCGCACCGAAAGCCCGACTTATCCCCAAATCCGAGACTTACTGGCAAACAACACCGAAACGGCGATTATTTACTGGCATCTCAGCCCAGTTTCCCTGACTGCTTTTATCATTACCCTAGAAAAGTTTGAAGTCATCTGCACACCTCTGTGCGACTTATTCCCAAAGGACAACAGTCAGAGTTTAGAAAAATGGCTGAAAGAGTGGAAAACCAGCTATCAAAATTACGGCAAAACTACCAGCAAACAGCAAAGCAAAGAATCCCATCCCTGGCGCGAGTCAATGACAGCGCAATTGCAAAAACTGGCTGACATCCTCAAAATTCCCGAAATTTGTACGCACCTCACCAATATCCAATACTTACTCTTAATTCCCCACCGCGACTTGTACCTGCTGCCACTGCACTTTTTATTCTCCGATAATCTTTTCACTATCACTTATCTGCCCAGCATCCAAGCAGGGATAGACAGACTAGACAGAAAACCCTCACCTTCAATGTCTCTGCTGTTGGTAGAAAGCCCAGATCCATTACTTTTTGCTGAAATAGAAGCGCCGGCGATCGCAAATTTTCACATTAACTGCAATACCATCTCCAGTTCACAAGCTACCACACACAATCTTAAAGAAGCTCTGCAACAAGCTGCTGACATATTCCATTTTACAGGTCACGCCTACCACAACACAGAACAGCCGTCCCAGTCAGCGCTAATCCTGAAAAACAAACAGCCTCTAACTTCAGAAGAAATCGCCAAATTCGATTTGAAAAGCTATTATCTAGTCTGCCTTTCCGCTTGCGAAACCGGCATAACAGGACAAGAAGAACTGATAGATGAATTTGTCGGTTTAGCCAGCAGCTTTTTAGCTGCGGGTGCTGTTTACGCCCTCAGCACTCTTTGGATAGTTGATGAGATATCTAGCGCTTTAATGATGATTCGATTCTATCAAATTCTCAACGAACAGCGTTGCCAAAATAAGTTGCATCCGGCACTAGCCCTCAAAGAAGCGCAAAAATGGCTCCGAACTATTACTTACAGCGAACTATCCAACTGGTATCTCGAATTGTCTGAAATAACGAAAGACAATTCCGGTTGCAGTCAAGATTTGAGAGACCAAGCTGACCGAATCCGCAGAGATGGTGCTAAAATTGAATCTGACAAACCTCCTTATGCCGATCTCTACCACTGGGCAGGTTTTACGATTACTGGTAAAGTTAATCCCTAACTTCCAAACCATCGAATATTATGAAAGAAAGAGATATTATTAGGCTGCAAGCCCTTGGCGCTGCTTTAGCTAAACTCGATTCATCTGTCCAGCTTGGCGAGTTGGAAGAGAATATAAGTCGTCAGATATTGGCTTTAGAAAAATTAGCCGAACAAAACAACACTCTGAACGAAATTTACAGAAAAGAACGCCTCGACTTACAAGATAAGTACGAAGCAAAACCAAAAGACAAACGCTACCAGCCGACAAGTGACAGCATTTACAGCACGGATGCTGCAAATTTAAGCCCTTCCTTTCCTCAGCCGCCAGAAGAAAGGGAAAATCCCTCTGAAATAGCTAAAGCCTTTGACAATTTAATTGCATCTTTTAATAAAATCAAAAGCCTGTACGCGGTTGAAAACCCCCTAGAAACTTTTCAAATCATCATCGAACAAGAAGCGATCGCACCTTTGATTCTGGAAGGTTACGATCGCATTCGAGCGCTATTTCCTACGGAAAAATTAGGCTTGGAAGTGAAAACCGATCCAGAAATTGCAAATTGGCGATCGCTGTGGATTACCATTTACACCAAACTCGAAGTCGAGGAAGCTTTTGCAAAGTTAAAAGAACTCGATCGCACTTGGTGGCTAGACGCGAGTCTTGTCATTCCTAACAATATACTAAACATTGACTTGGGGTGGGAATGAAATTCGATTGGGAGGAATACTTTAATTTAGCAAAAGAGCTAGCTGCAACCACTGAAGAAGCAAAATTGCGTTCTGCTATAAGTAGAGCTTACTATTCTGTGTTTTGCCTAGCACGGAATTACCTGCGCGACATTCAACAAGATCCCAGACTATCGCGCAATAAAACTTATGATATCAATGACCATCAATATGTAGCTGAAGAATTTATTCACAATCCATCAAAATCCCAGACAATGATAGAGATAGGCAAAGATTTAAGTCGATTGAGAAAAATGAGGAATAACGCTGATTATGAAGATACTATGTTTAACTTACCCACACAAGCGACAACTGCGTTAATGCTAGCTCAGAATATTATTTCAGCGTTAAGTAAGTTACCTCAATAATCCGCTAAATCTGAGATGTTGCACCATTCTCAATAAGCTTTTTATGAAAAGCTTTTTATGAACAGGCAAGATGCCTGTTCCACAAGAAAATTCACTCTTTGTGGAACAGGCATCTTGCCTGTTCTTGAGAATGGTGCAAGATGTGAGGTAAATGGGAATTGAACCCAATAAACTTTAATAGCAACTCCTGCAAAAACCCGGTTTATTGAAGAAACCGGGTTTTTTAAGACAGCTAACTAACTTTTACCGTTACCGTTTCCATTGCCGCCAGCCGTTAGCAAAACCCGCTTAGCTAAAGGTTCCGGCACTTCTTGCAATCGATCGAACTCCCAATTAAAAAATCCTACTCCCATTGTCTGCGATCGCAATTCTACGATCAAATTCTGCATTTCTGCGATCGGCAAATAAGCAGAAACTGCATCCCATCCCTTCCAGCCTTTTTTACCTTCGTAGCCGAGAATTTGGCCGCGGTGTCCGCTGACCAACTGCAACACCTTTGATGTACACTCGTTCGGAGCGCAAATTTCAACTTTGGCGATCGGCTCCAGCAATGCCGGTTCGCACTTCGCCATTCCCTCCTGCATCGCCAAACGCGCCGCTTGCTTGAAAGCTTGTTCGGAACTGTCCACAGAATGGTAGGAACCGTTCGTCAGCGTCACCGCTACGTCTACCACGGGGAAACCCAGCGGGCCGCGGTCCAAATACTCGCGCACTCCCACTTCCACGCCGGGAATGTACTGTTTTGGGACGACGCCGCCGACTATTTTGTCGCTAAAGGTGAAACCTTCTCCGCGAGGCTGCGGTTGAATGTCGAGGTACACGTCGCCAAACTGTCCGTGCCCGCCGCTTTGGTGTTTGTAGCGCCCGTGGATGGAAGATGCTGGTTTGCGGATGGTTTCTTTGTACGGCACTTGCGGTAAGTGAGTTACCATCGGCAAGTTATACTTGCGGCGCAACCTGTCTAAGGCTACTTTCAGGTGGATTTCGCCTTGACCCCAAAGTATAATTTCGTGAGTGTCGCCGTGCTGTTCCCAGACTAAAGATGGGTCTTCTTCTAGCAATTTAGCTAAAGCCGAGCTCAGCTTAACTTCATCGTTGCGCTTTTCTGGGACGATCGCCAGTGCGTATACAGGCGGGATGATTTCGGCTTTTGGCAATTCTTCCGATCGGTCTAGCGCCAGCGTATCGCCTGTTTTCACGCCTTCTAGCCTTCCCAAAGCCACAATTTCCCCGGCGCTGACAGACTGCAAACTTTGCGTTTGCTGGCCGGTCAAGCGGTACAAACCGTTAACTCGAACGCCGTTCAAAATTGCTCCGTCTGCCAGCGTCCCCCGCCACATTCTCACTAACGATAGTTTGCCTCCCTGGGGTGTGTAATAGGTTTTGAGGATTTGAGCCAGAGCTTTGTTTTCACTTAGTATAATGCCGCGGCGATCGGCTGTAGTTTCCGGTGTCGGCGCTTCCCTCAGCAAAGCTTCCAGCAGGGGCCGCACGCCGAAATCTTGTTCGGCGATGCCGATGAATACTGGCACAATTAAATCTGCGCCTAATTCCATCTTTAAATCGCGGGTAATTTCTTCGGCGTCGGGATTGATTTCTTCGAGCAATTCTTCGAGTAAATGGTCGTCAAAATTCGCCAATTCTTCGAGCATTTGCTGCCGCGCTGCGCTTTCTTGTGCTTTGAGGTGTTCTGGAAGCGGGACGGGATCTGCGGCTGCGCCCGGATGGTAGTGGTAAGCTTGTTCGGTTACTAAGTCGATAAAACCGATGATTTGTTCGTTTTTGCCGATCGGATATTGGTGAGGTACGATCGGTCTGCTGGAAACGGATTTGAGCGCCTCGATCACCTCGGTGAAGTTGCTGCCGCAAGTAGTTTCGTCTGTACAAGCCCGATCGATCTTGTTGATGAAAACTAGGTGGGGAATTTCCCAATCGTCGAGGAATTTAAACAGGGGTGCGAGGGTTAAAGTGCGATCGGCTTGGGGTTCGCAAACAATTATCGCCGCATCCACACCAATCAGCGCATTGTAAGTTTCTTGGACAAATTCTATCGAGCCCGGACAGTCGAGAAATGTGAAGCGGACGCCTTCATATTCAGCGGTGGCGGCGTTTACTTCTACGCTCATTTGGCGATCGCGCGCTTCCGGCGAACTATCACCTATTGTGTTGCCATCTTTGACGTTTCCTTTGCGGGTAATTGTCCCTGTCACCGACAGCAAACTTTCGAGCAGTGCGGTTTTACCGCTTAAATAAGGGCCAACAATTGCAACGTTCCGCGTGGCCCCAATGACTTTTTCGTTCATATTGCCTCCAGCACAAAACTTGTTTTCCATTGCTCTTGGTGCAATCTGTTCTATACCATTTTCTAGACTTTTTCTAGGTTAATTTTTATTGCAGTTTCGAGCAATTTCAGATTTTGGTATGATTCTATACTTTTGACGCTAGCGTATTTTGAGTGAGGCAAACACAAATTGTAGTTTTTCTTAATATTTTTTTGAATTTTTAACCGCAGATGAAGGCAGATGAACTCCGATGAACGCAGATAAGACTTTCGTTCCCAGGAAGAGCCTGAGAACGTATTTCTAGAGGATATGCCTCGATTTTAGCGGTTTTTGGTGTCTAATTTCTCAGGAGGCGCAAACCGCTTAAGGTTACTATTACTGTAGAGCCTTCGTGACCGATGACGCCGAAAGGCATGGTGATATTTCCGAAAAAATTAGCTGCCAATAACAGCACAATGCAACTGAGTGCAAAAACAATGTTTTGTTTGACAACTTTTTGAGCGCGGCGACCTAAACTAATTGCTTTAGCTAGTTGCTCTAACTTATCGGCCATTAATACGATATCAGCAGTTTCTAAAGCAACATCGCTGCCGGAAATTCCCATCGCAATGCCCACGGAAGCTTGAGCGAGGGCGGGGGCGTCGTTGATGCCGTCTCCTACCATTGCTACCGTTTGATACTGGGTTTGCAGTTGTTTAATTGCCTGCACTTTGTCTTCTGGCAAAAGTTCGGCGTACACTTCTTTGATGCCTAATTGACGGGCGATGTGTTGAGCTGTTTGCTCGTTGTCGCCGGTTAGCATAATTATATGTTCTACGCCTAAATTTTGCAAGCGTTTTACCGTTGCTGCTGCTTCGGGGCGGAGGGTATCTGCTACTGCAATGATTCCCAAAAGCAGCTCGCCTTTTGCCACCCAAACAACTGTTTTACCTTCGGCTTGCAACTGCTGGCTGATTTGAGCTAATTCGGAAGTTGCTTCGACAAATTCGGCTTTACCAATGGCAATGATTTGATTGTTGACTTTGCCGACTATTCCTTGACCGATTTTTGCTTGTACATCGGTAGCGGTTGACAATTGTAACTGTTGCTGCTGGGCAGCGCTGACAATTGAAGAGGCGATCGCGTGTTCGGAATGAGCTTCTAGGGCGGCAGCCAATTGCAGAACTTCTGTTTCAGTATATCCGGCTGCTGGTACAATTTGGATAACTTCAGGTTTTCCCGTGGTGAGAGTCCCGGTTTTGTCAAAGGCGATCGCCCTGACTTTACCAATCATCTCTAATTGCGCGCCACTTTTAAACAAAATCCCCTGTCTTGCCCCGTTAGCAATTCCCGAAAGCAGCGCCGGCATAATCGAAGCCATCAGCGCGCAGGGGGATGCGACTACTAGGAAAATCAGCGCCCGATAGATTGTCTCTTCCCAATTCCAGCCCAAAACAAAGGGCGGCAAAGTTGCCAGCAGCAAGCCTAAACCGACAATTAATTTGGCATATCCGCGCTCGAATTTTTCCACAAACATTTGAGAAGGCGGCGCTGCTGTTTGCGCTTCTTGAACCAGCCGAATCACTCGCTGAATCAAGCTGCTTTCTGGAGTTTTATGAACTTCGAGTTTCAGCGCGCCGACACCGTTAATTGTACCTGCATAGACTTCATCACCGCTGGTTTTCTCCACGGGCATCGACTCGCCGGTAATCGAGGCTTGATCGATCGCACTGTAGCCTTCAATAATTATCGCATCAGTGGGGATGATTTCTCCGGGCTTGACTAAAATGTAATCGCCAATTTCCAATTTGTCGATCGCAACTTCGCGTTCCCCGCCGTACATTACCACCCTAGCAGTATCCGCAGTCAAACTCATCAAACTGCGGATGCTGCGTTCAGTCCGCTGCATAGCATAACCTTCAAGCGCGCCGCTAATTGCAAAGATTAAAATCAGCACCGCACCGTCAACAATTAAATGATATTCTTGCCGCCACAGCCCCAAACCGGCCGCGCCCAAAGCAGCGACAATCATTAACAAATCTACATCTAATTCGCGTTCTTGAAAAAGCGTAGTTAAGCCTTCGCGGGTGCTGGAATAGCCGCCGATAACATAAGCTGCGGGCAAAATTAACACGGCTAAACCCAGCCAGCCGAATTGCAGCGCTAGCGAACCCAAGATTACTAGAATTCCGCACAGGGCGGCAGTCACAGCATCTGGATGTTCTTCTGCTAACTGGGAGATGCGAGAAATTGACAAAGAATTAGAAATCATTTGTAAAGCTTGATTTGGTAGAATGACTCCTGTAGCCTAAACCTTGACATTAATGTCAATGTCAAGAGTAAAACCAAAAAAAATTACAAAACTCAATAACGCTGCATACCCATCTGCGTCCATCCGCGTTTATCCGCCCATATCTGCGGTTAAAAAATCCCATGCAAGAATACCTGACAATCAAACAACTTACAGAAGCGGTAAAAGGCACAATTACCCCTCGGATGGTGCGACATTATCACGCTTTGGGGCTGCTATCTCCGGCGGTGCGATCGACCTCTAACTACAGACTGTACACCCGCAGCGACGTGCAAAGACTGCAAAGAATAGTGGCACTCAAGCAGCAAGGCTTTCAACTGTCTCACATCCGCAAACTCTTAGAAACTGACGCGGATGCTTCCCCTGACGCGCTGATGGCGACTCTGCAACGGCAATATCTGTCGGTTATTCAGCAAATTGTTCGCCTCAGAGAAACGGCTTCGGCGCTGGAAGGATTGCTGGGGCGGGATATTTCCTGTCAAGCGGTGCAAGCGGACGCATTGGCGCAATTAAGGCTGTTGCAGGCGGAAAGTGAGGGGGGGTTGGATGAGTTGGAACAACTTTGGGAGGGTTGGGATGCGGGGGCGCACACTCACCCGGAGGTTTTTGGGGAGTCGTTGCAGCATTTGTTGCCGGATTTGGCCGATCGCTCGGAAATTGAGGTAGACTTGCTTTCTAAACTGGTGTTAGCCTGCGGAGATTGTTCGCTGCTGCCGTTTGTGAAGTTGAGCGCAACGGCGATTAAATCGGCGCGGGAAGCTTTGAAAAATCAGTGTCAAATTGTGGCTGATGTGCCGCCTGTTTTTGCTGCTTTGGATCGAACTAGATTGGCGCATTTGGGAACAAGTATTGCAACTTTAATTGATGACCCGCACATCAATGCTGCGGCGGAAGCGGAACAGGAATTCTGGCGGCGGGGTGAGTGGTTTGAAAAGTTGTTGAAACTGGAAAAAGGATGTATATTGGTGATAGGATATGCGCCGTCTGTGCTGATGGCGGTTTGCGAGGCGATCGAGAGCGGGCAACTGGAACCGGCTTTGGTAATTGGAATGCCGATCGGTTTTAGTCATTCTCCGGTGGCGAAACGGCGGTTAGTGCGATCGGGCGTTGCTTATATTACGACTCTGGGAACTTTTGGCGGCGGGTTGTTGGCGGCGGTTGCTTTGAATGCTTTGGTTGAGTCTTTGATTGAAAAGCCGAATTGTCATTGTCATCTTAAGTGAAGATGAAATTTAGGTTAATTGTGGCTTAATTTGTATTTTGCTCTTTCAGAGGTTTGAATCCCTGATAGGGAGTTAGGTTAATTGCGGCTTTACTCGCATTCAAGCAGTGCCGGGAGAATCTAATTTAGGTTTCAATCCCTAATAGGGAGTTAGGTTAATTGCGGCCTTTAAACCCTTCTGATAACCCATATTTGGAAACAAGTTTCAATCCCTAATAGGGAGTTAGGTTAATTGCGGCCGCGGATTACCGGGTCGCTCCCGGCTCAAGAAAATGTTTCAATCCCTAATAGGGAGTTAGGTTAATTGCGGCGGTTTGCGTCGGTTCCGCATTGCCTATGTTTACTACGTGTTTCAATCCCTAATAGGGAGTTAGGTTAATTGCGGCCTACCGGGTACAAATATTGCTTTATTGTTGCATCTCTGTTTCAATCCCTAATAGGGAGTTAGGTTAATTGCGGCTTGTTTTATGCCGGACAAGCCCCACCTAATTTGACTTTTGTTTCAATCCCTAATAGGGAGTTAGGTTAATTGCGGCACTCCACGACCAGATTCAACCGAGGTGAAAGCTTCGGTTTCAATCCCTAATAGGGAGTTAGGTTAATTGCGGCTATTAAGGTGCTTACAGATCTGCTTGATGCTTTTAACAAGTTTCAATCCCTAATAGGGAGTTAGGTTAATTGCGGCAAGACTTCCTGCGGTCTGTTCTGGAAACACTGGCAAGTTTCAATCCCTAATAGGGAGTTAGGTTAATTGCGGCCCAACAGAATCATCAAAGCCGACAAATTCTACGTTTCAATCCCTAATAGGGAGTTAGGTTAATTGCGGCTAGATCGCCCTTGAAATATTTGGCGGCAAACTCCCGGTTTCAATCCCTAATAGGGAGTTAGGTTAATTGCGGCTTTCTGTACGAAACCGAGCCCCACTGGCCGGATTTCGTTTCAATCCCTAATAGGGAGTTAGGTTAATTGCGGCCCGAGGCGATACTTGGTCGCAAGTTACCGGGATCGGTTTCAATCCCTAATAGGGAGTTAGGTTAATTGCGGCTTTTCGGATAATTTGAAGTCAAAGGGATCGCACTCGTTTCAATCCCTAATAGGGAGTTAGGTTAATTGCGGCTCGAACACACTCGCCTATGGAAGCAGTATCGCGGGTTTGTTTCAATCCCTAATAGGGAGTTAGGTTAATTGCGATTCGATTACGTCTACTGTATAGGGGGACTTGAAAAGTTTCAATCCCTAATAGGGAGTTAGGTTAATTGCGATAAAGTAACGGTGACTACGAGAATTTCCGTACTTAAGTTTCAATCCCTAATAGGGAGTTAGGTTAATTGCGATTGAACAAAGGCTCTGGCAATATAGTCATCGACAAGTTTCAATCCCTAATAGGGAGTTAGGTTAATTGCGATACAACCTTTTAATTAAAGATAAAGGTGCGCCAGCTTGTTTCAATCCCTAATAGGGAGTTAGGTTAATTGCGATTCAACATTTGGGCTGCACGAACTAGCGCCCGTTGCGTTTCAATCCCTAATAGGGAGTTAGGTTAATTGCGATGAGTCACCGCAAGGTTACAAAAAAGTCAGTTTCTGTTTCAATCCCTAATAGGGAGTTAGGTTAATTGCGATTCTAGCGAACTATGCTAGATATGCAGCCTCAAGAAAATTGTTTCAATCCCTAATAGGGAGTTAGGTTAATTGCGATTCGCACAACACCCTAAATTCTCGCCATCCTTGCGTTTCAATCCCTAATAGGGAGTTAGGTTAATTGCGATTTGCAGCCGCGCAAGCTGGTACTTGGATCGTTCTACCAATGTTTCAATCCCTAATAGGGAGTTAGGTTAATTGCGATTTGTTTGGTACTGAGCTTTTGCTCCCATCAACTGTGTTTCAATCCCTAATAGGGAGTTAGGTTAATTGCGATCAACAAAACGCTGCAATTAGTAGAAGCAATTGCCCGTTTCAATCCCTAATAGGGAGTTAGGTTAATTGCGATAAGGTCTTCGGGCAGTGTTGGGGGGCAAAACAATTGTTTCAATCCCTAATAGGGAGTTAGGTTAATTGCGATTTTCGGGCGGATTGACTTTTGGATTCTCTCTTTTAGGTTTCAATCCCTAATAGGGAGTTAGGTTAATTGCGATTTGAGGAGTCATAAGCTCACAACAACAATATTTGTTTCAATCCCTAATAGGGAGTTAGGTTAATTGCGATCTTTTGCAGCATTTTTAATGCTTTTAGCGCGTGTGTTTCAATCCCTAATAGGGAGTTAGGTTAATTGCGATTAGTCTGAAATTGTCCCTGAGATTGTAGATACGGTCGCGTTTCAATCCCTAATAGGGAGTTAGGTTAATTGCGATAAGCTGGTGAACTCCGAAAGCAGCTTTATGTTCTCGTTTCAATCCCTAATAGGGAGTTAGGTTAATTGCGATGCGCAAAATCACCACCAAAAGCATTAGGGAGTGGGTTTCAATCCCTAATAGGGAGTTAGGTTAATTGCGATGTCCTGAAGTCCAGCGTTTCTTCTAAATTTTCCGCGTTTCAATCCCTAATAGGGAGTTAGGTTAATTGCGATAAACAACGGACACCAGATGCAGTGTTATGGTGCGTTTCAATCCCTAATAGGGAGTTAGGTTAATTGCGATCGCCCGTTCCAGAAGCATTGCTGTATTTAGTTTTCAAGGTTCAGTTGCGTCTGCGTAAAACAAAAGTATCATTTGGGCCTTCCACTTGTCAATACCAAAATTTTCATACAGCCCTCAAACCCTTATCCTGCATTGATTTCAGCGATCGCGTCTACCATTTTATTGGTAGAAGTGCCTCAAACCCTTACAGCACATACATTGTAGCCCCCCAATTTAACACCTCGATTTTTACACCTACTCATAGACGCATTTTCCACCCAAAAACAGACATCAACCGATCGCCACTTGCCCCAAGCCCCCCAAACAGTACCCGAAACCACGCCCCAAATCGCCCCCACACCAGCCCCCACGATCGCCCCCGCCACAGGTCCCAACTCCACCGGCACCCCAGCGCTAACAGCCGGAAACATCGCGGACACCACCGCACCCCACACAGCCCCCGCCAAAGTCCCCAAAAAACTGCCCCAAATCGCCCCCAAAGCCCCACCCCTCACCCCCGAAGGTACTCAGCTACTCACCATTGTCTTTGACCCTGGTGAGTATATAGCAATCCTTGCAGGAGTCGTAAATTTTTTACCCCACCCCAACCCTCCCCTTAGCAAGGGGAGGGAGTAAGAAATTCACAAATGATTTAGGATTGCTATATCTTGTACTTTTTGAAAGGCAAGCTCAGTTATTGGGGCTGCCGATCTTCCACTGAGACTGCATCTTTGACTCGTATTTTTGGTTTGCTCTTAGCATAAGGACGAATCAAGGCAGACTTCTTAAGCCGTTTGACGCCACTCAAAACCAAGAGTGCAAACAGCGTTCCTATCAAACTCATCACCCACAAACCGCAGCCTGCAGCTGCACCTAATCCGGCAGCCAACCAAATAGTGGCGGCGGAAGTTAATCCTTTGACTTCAGCTTTACCCAGTGGGTATTGAGTTTGTTGCAGAATGATTCCGCCTCCGAGAAAGCCTACCCCTGTGGCAACTCCTTGGATAGTTCGGCTCAAAGCATTGGAAGAGGAAAAGGTGCTGTCGCCATCCATCTGCAAAGGAATCATTACAAATATAGCTGCGCCTAGACTCACAATCATAAAGGTTCTTAAACCTGCTGGTCTACCTGGCTGCTCGCGGTTCATGCCGATCGCGAAGCCTACGAGTAGTGCAGCCGTCAGCCTAAAGGTGACTGTTTGCCAATCGTTGGGGCTGAAAAAGATAGAACTCATTGCCTGTACTCCTACTAGAACGGGCTCTTCACGCGCACGCATTCCCAGGCGTGGCAGGCTGACTTAATCTAACTCCGATTAGCCGCTAGATTTACTAGGGAATCTGGTTAATTTTAAGTTAAGACTAAGTTAAATTCAAGTAGAGGTTCGGCTCGATGTGCGACCCGGAAACGTCAAACGCTGGAACTCCCACGCTTTATTCAGGCGCTTGGCTAATAGGTTGCAGAGAAATATCTGCGGTTGCAAATTTACATCGTTGCTTCTTCCTTCACATCGTTTCCCGTTGCATGGGCACGATAAAGTCAAGGTCAATAATTCCTGATTCCCCGACTCCCGACTCCCGACTCCCCACCCCCCATCATTCCGGTGTAACCGGAATTGATATCACCACTTCCCCAAAGCCCCCCACACAGTACCCGAAACCACCCCCCAAATCGCCCCCAAACCAGCCCCCACGATCGCCCCCGCCACAGGCCCCAACTCCACCGGCACCCCAGCGCTAACAGCCGGAAACATCGCAGACACCACCGCACCCCACACAGTACCCGCCAAAGTCCCCAAAAAACTGCCCCAAATCGCCCCCAAAGCCCCACCCCTCACCCCCGAAGGCTGAAACGTAATCGGCAGCTTCGGCGAAAACCCGCACACACCCAACAAACCCCCAGAAACCACACCCCCAATAGCACCCACACCAGCCGCCACGATCGCCACACCCAGCAACAAACCCGCAAACTCATTCAGCGGCCGCATCTGGCCGCTGTACTGCTGCCAAACCACCAGCCCAGACCCCAAAAAAACACCGGCCAGAGTCCCCACAAACGAGCCCCAGACCGCCCCCAAATACCCTCCCCGCCGGCCCCACACCCTCCCCGCCGGCAGCGCCAGAGGAGGCCGAAAACTCGCCCAAACACAGCCCCAGACAGCACCAACCACCGCCCCAGCCAAAATCCTCTCCCCCACTCCCGGAGTGCTATTAATCGCCCCAAACACCGCACCGCCGATCGCCGCCAACAAAAAAGCGCCCCAAACCGCCCCCACCAAAACACCCCCCCACTTCCGCCAAATCTGATTCGGCGGCAAAGTAAAAATGCCCCACATCATCCCAAAAAAACAGCCCCAAATCGTACCAACAAAAATCGCCCCCAAAATAGCGCCGCCGCCCTCAGCCATTACCGAATAAATCCCCCCGATCGCCGCCAAACACAAACTGCCCCACACACCTCCCCAAGCAGCATCCTGAAAAAGGCGTTCAAACTTGCCCGCCGGAACCTGAGGGGCAGGAGTCCGACTCCGAGACATCGGCATCGGTAGCAAAGGCACTGCGTAGTGGCCGAGTTGGCGCGGCAGCCCCGTGGCGGGCTGTAGCCTCCGCCCTGCGGGCTCCCTCACGACAGGCCGCGGTTGGGGCTTTTTAGCCTTGATTTTCGCAGGCTGCAAGTGCAATCCGTGGCTGACTGCTTGTCGCGAAGGAAACGGATCGCGCCCTTTCAGGAGTTTGGCCCGATCGCACCAAGGGCACCGACTGAGATGATTTCCGTATTTATGCTGACTGTTTTTGCTGCAAGTTACCAAAGCATCTTCCGCTTCCCGAATCGCATTCACCCAAGTTTTCGCATCCGGGCGCGCCGAAGGATTGCCGTGCCCTTCCTCAAAACAGCGGACAAACATCTGCTGCAGTCGCGGATGCAGCATCTCAAAAGGAGGCGCAGCCGGCATCGGGCGGTAGGGAATCCGCTTCGTACCTGTGGGGAAATGGCCCGATCGAATTCTCGCTTCCAAAGACGGCGGTTCATCGCTACCGAGATAAACTCCCGAAAACGGGTGCGTACCTTCCATCAGCAATTGAAAAATTAATACAGCTAAACCGAACAAATCGTGCTCTGGAGCTCGATCGATATCGCGGAAAGTCTGGCCCTGCAACTCCGGCGGCGTAAACTCGGGTTTCCCCACGGGACACCGATAAACGTAACCCGTATAAGGATCGCGCACTTGAAAGGAATCCGTGTCTACCAGCGTTACCAACGCCGTATCCGTGACGAGAATGTTCGACTCGTTCACGTCGCCGATGACGTAACCCCTGATGTGGAGGGCGTTTACAGCCGAGGCGAGATTTCTGGCCGTGCGGTGGAGGTAAAGATAGTTAAATAGCGGTTTTTGTTCGCGCCTGGTTTTGGGAGTGTAGAAAGTGTGTACCGGCTTCACTTTGTTGACGCGCGGCATCACAAAACCGACGATTTTTTCTCGCCCGCCCACAGTATGCAGCAAATCGATCGGCCAAGCAATGGAAGCGTGTCCGGGTTCCGCGATCGGCGCATCCGGCGGCATACTGAACATGACAGTGAGTTTGTCGCCGTCTTCGTCTGTCGGTCTGTGGTAGATTTTTGCTACAAGGGACGAGTCTTGGGCGATCGGGTAGATGCGGCCTTCACCCCCGCTGGCGATCGCGGTTTTGGTGTCGATCGCAATCAGTTGTCCGCTAAATTGGCGCTGCAACTGCATAGAATTCCGTTAGGGGATAGAGGATTTGGAAGCCATGGCTCAATAAATTTGACTTGCCCATTAAATCTTACCAAGAAATTGGGTTTAAAGCCCCGTCCTTATAGGACGGCTTTAATTAATTGCCTACCTTATAAGCGTTTAGTCACTTAATATTTATTTTTCAAATTTCACTGTATTTTATTAAAAATAGAGTATAATTATAGTATACTACAGGTAGAATAACCGCCGATACACATGAGACACCAAGCTCAAACGACTGGTCGGGAAATAATAATAGTTAGTGGGTGGCGACAACCACGAAAAAAACAGCTAGGCTAACTAACGTAAGCCAAAACCAGAAAAGTAAAATTTTGGAAGTTAAACCGTACCGTAGGGCATACGGAAGAGAAGTAATTCTCGAACGCTTGGGGAGATAAAACCCTCTGGGACTAACTAAATTAGGCTCGATACTTGGTTCAATCGAACGGGTATTTGGTTTAAGTATTGCCGCAAGGATAGCTAGTTTTAAGGTGTGTCGCCAGAACCAAGAATCCCCGCTGCTTTAGCACGGGGAGTGTCAACTTTCTTATGACTTAGGCACCGATGCCTCGAAACCGGGTTTTTCACCAAAAGACGCGTTGCAGCCCGCAGATTCGGTAAAAAACCCGGTTTCTTGGGTGGGAGTGCGCAAGCCCTGTTTCTGTTAGTGGGATGGGCGTCCCGCCCGTCCCTCAGTTAGTGGGATGGGCGGGACGCCCGTCCGCGCTATCAAAATTAGATGTGAACCAGGTTCTAATCCACCGACAATAACAACATTTTATCCTCAATTTTTTGTCGGACGGCCGGTGTCACCTGACAATTATTGCTGTTGAGGCATTCCACCAGCAAGTTTTGGGCATAGTAATACTGTTTCAGCAAAGTTTTCTGTTGGGGGCGAAAGTCTCGATTGTAGCCGATCGCAGTTTTGAATTTTGCCAGCCAACAGCCACCGAATTCTTTGCGCCACTTTTTCCAGTTTTGCAAATCAGGCATCTGAGTCTGAAATTGTGCCAGCAGTTGTTTAAGTTCGGGTTCAATATCCAGCGCCAAAATGCCCACCAAGATACCCACCACATCATTATTATCAAAAGCCAATTTCATAGACTCGTTAACATCCGCAAATTCTACATTTTTTTGAGCCTTTGCCAAACTCTTCCGCAACTTGCGAACTTTCGATCTATCAAACTTCAGACTCGGGTCGAGGACGCGAGTCAAAGCCAAATCGAGCACGCAAACTAACGCCACATAAAAAGCGCGAATTTCCGCCTGTTTGAAATTCCTTTGCACTAACTGAGACTTATGATTTGCCCAGATTAGCAACTGCTGCAATGTTTCATCTTTAGCAGCCATACTGTCTAATTTTTCTTGCATCAGCAGCAAAAGTTCATCAGCAGGTTGCAAAATGCTGACAACTCTCACAAATTCATTTTTCCACTTTTTGTCTGTAATCCGGCTGACCAATTCTGGCAGCGATTCAGGGTTGGCACTGTCAATCAGATATTCTGGTTGAGTGTGGGTTTCCTCTAGGAGTTCGTCAACTGCGCTTTTAATAAAGTTATCCACCAACCAGTCGCGGGTTCGCGAGAAATTGCTCTGCAATTCCAGGTAATGACTGCCTAATTTGGCCTTAAAGTCTTTGGGAAAAATCTCTTTAGCCACTAACATATTTTTCCAGCGAGTTAGCTGGCTGGCGTTGCGTTCGGGAAAGCGGTTGTACAAATAGTCGATCGCGATCGCATCTAGAATATCGGCCCCCAGCATTTCCCGCCGTTTTACCTCGTTTTCGGGCCGTATTAGTCGCCGCTGAGTTAGATCTAGATGCTGGCTAACTGTTGCTTCAATCAAGTGCTGAATCAGCCAGTTTCCCCCTCGAAAAAAATCGCGATCGTACTCCAAGTAAATCGCGCCAAACAAAGCCTCAAAAGTCTCCGAAAGCAATCTATTGTACTCGCTTTCGTCTGTTTGTTTCCGATTCCAGACGCGCCAACCGAGTTCGTTTAATTTCAAATTTTGTGCAAATTCCGCCAGTTTTTTCGGGTCTGCTAAACGAGCTTTTAAGGTTGAGATAGCATCTGCAGCTAGTTCTGGATATTCGCGGTACAGGTAATCGGTAACCACAGCACCCAAAATCGCTCCGCCTAAGAGTGACAGCCGTTTGTACTTAACCTCTTGCCAAGGGGGAGACTCCTCGGGGCGATCCGAGTAATCGCTGGTATAGTAACGGCAATTCAAGGCGATTTCCAGCAGTTTTGTCTGCTGAAAGCTGGAAATGTCGATCGCTGCTTTGACTGCTTCAATATCTACCTTTTTAATTTTTATTAGCTCTAATTCTTCTTCACATTTTCCCCACTTTTCCAACCAATCACCGCCAGCATCTTCAACATACAAATCCACAAAATCCACCCCGTAATTCATCCATTCATCCTGCATGATTCGGGCGGCTTCCAGTTCTTCCCTGACTTTTTGCAAATTATTTTCAACGGTGCTCGTACCTTGTGCTGTCATAGTATTTGCTTCTGATGTAATTTGATTTTCTTTCCAACAATTTCACCGCGATTAAATCAAATCTCTATTCAATTTAAAGCGAATTGCTAGTTATTTCACAAGATTGATTGCTGTGGTAAATCTTCCCGTTGCTTAGCCAGGACTTCCTCCGCACCTGTTGCCCTTCATCGTGCCAATAATCGCCTAAAAACCTTTGTATCTCTCGTTTATAGCCGAGTCTCGATCCCCCTAAATCCCCCTTAAGCCGGGGGACTTTAAGCAGACTCCTGTCCCCCCTTTGAGAATGGGGGTGCCGGGGAATCGAGAGCCTAATACTCAAACAGCAGACCGGTACTAAGTTTGACATTAAATTGACACCTATGCCTGTTGCCACCGCCTGGCAGACCCCGGACGCAACCAGAAAAGGAGAGGAAGAATCTTGCGCTCGCCTTCCCTTGTGCGGGAAGCTGTCTGGGCTAGGTTTTTGGTCTTCGCGAGAATTGTGCAATATGTGAGTTAGTCAAAATTTCTTTTTCACCGAGTTGGGAGCAGTCGAACTATTCTCAGCAGCATATCTGCTTGATTTACGGGAACTTGAGGTAACGACCTGCGGGCAAATTATCACTATTATATAATGCAATGTTAACTAACTGATTCAGGAAATTTGCATCGTTCTTATCATAACTTAAAAATAATCCCCTGTCAATCCCCCAATCTTGAAGAGTTTGTTGCCAATTTTGATATTTTTGTTCGGAAAACTCATCCGAAAGAGTAGTAACTTGAATGCAGAGGGGCTGCTGTTGGCGGTTGCTAACGATCGAATCAGTTGCCATAGAAAGATCTGCAACATATCGATACAAAACAGTGCCTTGGCGATCGACAATTCGGGCTGCGATCGCTCGAATGACGAGATCGTCAGCCGGATCGAATTTACCAGATTTCAGTTTTTGTTTCCAGATGTAAAATTTGCGATCGTTTTCGTTCAGCCATTTAGGAAATAGATAGCTGTACCAATACCTTTCCCCGGGCGTCATTAACTCAAAAGCGGCTTGCTGTTCTCTTCCTGAAGGTAGAGATTGAACGGCCAGCCAAACCTGAGAATCTCGGATAAGCTGCAGCAAAAAAGCCATCACAAATTTTTTAGCAGTTAGCGAACCGGGTTTAACATCTTTAACCCAGCGATTGATTTCATCCAATCTTCTCGCTAAACTCGGATCTATTAGATCTGCGTCGCTAATTAGGGAGTTGAGCTTATCCTTAATCTCTTGTGCTTGCAAATGACGACCTACTGTACAAACTAAAGCAGAATTGTTGACAACTCGATTTTATTATAGAACCGCGCCAAATTTTCACCGCTCGCGAGACAGCGCTAACAATTTTTGTGGGGTAGGTATCCTGACAGCCCTTGACTTGATTTTTAGGAGATGTCTATTGAATAGTTGCTGCCGATTCCCGCAGGCGCAGGTACAATAAAACCAAATAAACATTCATCAACGGCACGGTAAAAAATCCGAGTACATTACCCGCAAGCTTAGATGCTAGCAAATTTCCCGTCGAACTGATTAATAGGACAATCAACACTATTGGCACGGAAACCACAAAAACGATCGGCAAAGTCGATCTAAATACTAACCACCAGCGCCCTTTAGTTAATTTCCAACTGCTGCTAAGACTGTCCAGCGGCGAAGAGTTATCAATGACGGTAGCGTACAATGAAAATATTAAGCGATATGATACATAAAGCCCGGGAATTATTAGTGCAATGAAGCCGGCCAACACCAGCCCCACAAACATAATATAAACCAAAATAAGGTGCAGCAATCTTCTGTTTGCTTGATTGAAAGCTTGACCAACAGTTACTTGATTTCGAGTCAAACTTCGGTAAGTGTAGAAAATCATGGCTCCCGACAATAAAGGAACTGCCACGAACGAGTAGATAATATAGAAAACAACACCGGCTGAACCGAGATTGTCCCAACTATTGATCGCGGACAATATCAAATTGGGAAAGTTGATTGTCAACAGGGGAGCGTATAGAGGTCCCGCAGTAGCAAATGTTTCTCGCAACAAAGCTCTGGCACTAATTGGTGGATCTGTCATAATTTTTGATCCGCTTTTTGTAAGTGGAGTTGAACAGACTAGACATTGCTCGAAAAAGTTGCTAACAATAATGTTAAGTCATCATCGGTGCGTTCGGAAACGCGGGGCGATCGCAAAAATGACTCTAACTGCTGTTTCGCATCTTCTTCTTCTTTCCACTCGCCAGAAAACCGAAACAAAGGCGCAAAAAACGGCCCGTGGGGCGTGCCTTCCGGGATTTTGAGAGCTAGCATTTGCAAGCCGTCGGAAAACACGGCCAAGTGCCGCAGTTTTTCCCGCAGTACCTGAAATTGCGCTGTTTCTATCGCATTCGGCGAAATCAAAAAAATGGTTTCGTTGATGTATTCGCCGCAGGGAGGTACAGTCAGGGCGATCGCATTTCCTGCACTGTCACCTGCTACCGCCGCACCGTCACCGATTTGAGCAACTGCGATTAATTCTGGGGTAGCAACAACAGCAATTAAAGTGCAGGCTAAATCTCTCGCAGCCACTTCCCGCACTGCCGCTTCTGCTTCCACCTGCGCCCGCGCGACTTGCAGTGATGCTGTCAAGAATACCTGCCATTCGGCGTCATTGTGAGGCAGCCTTTCCTGTTGCTGGCAAATCGTTTCGACAACCGCTTCCACAGCAATTTTCGCCCCTACTTCTGCGAGTGCTGCCGAGCCCGCGCCGTCGGCAACTGCTGCGGCTAAAACACCGTTCGGCAAGATGCGCCAGCAGTGGGCATCTTGACAGGGCTGCGATCGTTTTTCGTGGCTCGTACCTATCACCGATGCCGCTACAACTTGCCAATTAAAGGATGAATTCTGCATTAATAACTCTTTAACTCAAAACTTCGTAAATTCACAACTATGCAAAGTCTGGACGGGTTTATTTATCCCTAATTACAGCACTTTTCTGCGTTCGTAGGTACTAGCCCTTGTAGGGACACGGCACTTTTACTAATGACGAATGACCAATGACTAATGACTAATGACTAATGACTAATGACCAATGACGAATGACCAATGACTAATGACTAATGACTAATGACTAATGACCAATGACTAATGACCAATGACTAATGACTAAACTGTTCCCCATCCGGGCGGCGGCAGTGCTACTTGTTCGTCAATTTTTGAGTGAGAAACTCTCTGCATACTAGCCGACAGCCAAATGAACATCTCTCTAAAGTCTAATCCTCTCAATTTTACAGGCGTGCGCTCGACAATTTGCGCGAGACGGGTGATATTAGCACCTTCCACTCCGACTGCAAAAAATGCCACGCGCTTGTTAGTTTCTTCCTCTTTAATCCGCTGTGCTGCTATTTCCACAACATCGTCAGATTCGCCTTGAGGTTCGCCGTCGGTAATCATAAATACCCACGGGCGGTAATAGGTAATGCCGTTGTTGCGGTATTCGGATTTGCGGGCGGCAATGGTATCTAGCGCTAGCTGAATGCCTGCGCCCATGTGGGTTTGTCCTTGAGCTGTCAGCAGTGGCGTCTCGAACTGGTCGGCGGTCACGAAGTCTTGCACGACTTTGATATGATTGTCAAATGAAATAATCGCCACTTCGACTCGCTTTTTAGCTAGTTCGTCTTTAATTAGGTCATTCCTAAAGATTTCCAGCCCCTCATTCAAGGCATCTATGGGTGCGCCTTGCATGGAGCCCGAGGTGTCCAGCAGGAGGACGCAGGGACAGCGCGGCTCTGGGTTTTCGGCAAATTCTACGGCTTCGTCTAGTCTCATGGTTCGGGGTTGACCTGGGAGTGGCTCGATTTCTAGGTTTGTTACTTTACTCTATCAAGTCAGTAACAAATTTAAGTGCAAATTGCTAGGGCGATCGCATTTTACCATTTACGTCAATCGATTTTCGATTTTCGATTTTCGATTTTCGATTAAAGAATAGGATATCTGCGGTCAAAAAAATTGAAATTCGCTGCTGGCCGTGGTACGATCGACAAATAGCGTTCCTGGAAAATCCGGGTAAATCTTGTCAGTAACTCAGGGCTAAAGCCACTGAGCTTGTAAGAGAGATCGAGCAAGCTATACTGACCCGCCTAAGTCTTAGCTGACTACGTTATTTAGGTCATAACACCGGTGAATGCGACGCTAGTTTTGGGCTCTGTTGTTTACAGTTAAACAGTTTTAAAGTCCCTGAAACAGTGCTGTAAGCCGAACAAGCCTTTATAACAAAGGCACAAAGCGAACGTTACCCCGAAAGGGAGATTGAGGCAGCCATACCTCACGGGAGAGGCAACCATACCTCTCCAACCCCGAAAGGGGATTCAAGGCGATTGAAATCGCCGGGTCGTTTTCCTCTCAGGACTAAAGTCGCGCTCGGAACCCACTTACCGAACTTTTTTTATGATTGCAACAGTCACACAAAAATTAACCTTTGACCAATTCCTTGTAGAATGTCCAGAAGATGGACTCTATGAACTGGTAAACGGAGAAATTGTAGAGATTAATTCTACAAGAAATCATGATGATGTTGCTGATTTCATGTTATTTCGCTTCAACGATGAAATCCGGCGACTAAGTTTTAATTATGTAGTCAAAAATACCGCCGTTATCAGAACTGTAACTAAAGCCGGAATCGAACAAGGGCGGAGACCGGATGTCAGCGTAATAGATCGCGATTTGTGGCGCTCGAACCGTTCTGCTTATTCTGCCTTACGAGAACCAATCCAACTGGCAGTGGAAGTAACATCAACAAATTGGGAGGACGATTATATAGACAAACTGGACGAGTATCGGCGTTTGGGCATTAAAGAATATTGGATAGTCGATTACTTAGCAATTGGCAGTAGGGAATTCCTGGGAAATCCCAAAGTTCCAACTATATTTGTTCACCTTTTGGATGCAGAGGGTAACTATCAAATAACTGCGTTTAAGGGCAGTGAACGAATTGTATCGCAGACTTTTCCAGAATTAACGCTGACAGCAGAAGAGGTGATGAATGTTTAAATTCGGTTAATCCAGCTAGCCAGACTATTATCTATAAAAAATCACTGAAAATAAATATGAAATCTGTTTCGGAAAAAAAAGCTATTAGTCCTTGGAATTACAAACCGTGGTGGTGTCAGCCTTGGTCTATTCTTTTGACAGGCACGAGTCTGATTTCGGGTAGTTGGTTTTTGTTGAAAACTATTTGGATAACTGTTTTAGTGGCGATTCCTTTATTGGCTTGGATGGGATTTTTCTTATTAGTTTGGCCGAAGTTGATGCAGTCGAGCGGGGTTTTGGATGCCGATGCAGATTAGGTTGTTGTGGTGCGCACCCTACGTTTGGGCGGTGCGCGGTGCGCACCCTACGTTGTGGGTAAGGTGCGCACTGCACGCCCTAGGTTTGGGTGGTGCGCGCTCTAGCTTTGCGGGTAATAGTCTTGAATTGCTTTTACCTCCATCGGGTGGGATTTGAGCGATCGAATTCCCGCTGCTGTCGCTTTGGCACCGGCTATTGTCGTAATAATCGGGATTTTGTAAGTCAAAGCTGTGCGGCGGATAAAGATGCCGTCGGCTCGGGATTCTTCGCCCGAAGGTGTGGTGATAATTAGTTGAATTTTCTCATTCTTGATCGAATCCAACAAATTCGGCCGCCCTTCGTGCAGTTTCAATTCCAAATCAACCTCTAAACCTTGCTCTCGCAAAACTTTGCGCGTCCCGTGGGTTGCGACTACTTTGAAACCCATTTCTAAGAATTCCTTGACAACTGGTACAACTGGTAGTTTGTCCCGATCGCGCATCGAAACTAGCACGGTTCCCGACAGCGGCATCAGTTGTCCGGCGCCGAGTTGAGCTTTGGCAAATGCTTTGCCAAAATCGGTGTCAATTCCCATTACTTCGCCAGTCGATCGCATTTCTGGCCCTAACAAGGTATCAGCGCCCGGGAACTTAGCAAAGGGCAATACTGCTTCTTTTACCGAAACATGAGAGGGTATAATCTCTTCAGTAAAACCCAAAGCTTTGAGAGTTTTGCCGGACATGACTCGCGACGCCATTTTTGCTAAGGGAACTCCGATCGCCTTGGACACGAAAGGTACTGTCCGAGAAGCCCGCGGGTTAGCTTCCAAAATGAAAACTTCTTCCCCTTGAACGGCAAATTGAATGTTCATCAACCCGATCACTTTCAGAGATTTTGCTAAATCAACAGTCCAGCGGCGGATTGTTTCTAAAGCGGAGGCCGAAAGCGTTTGGTAAGGGATAGAACAAGCAGAGTCGCCGGAGTGGATTCCCGCTTCCTCAATGTGTTCCATAATACCGCCGATCGTCACATTCCCAGTAACATCGGCGATCGCATCTACATCCACCTCGATCGCATTCTCCAAAAACTTATCAATTAAAATCGGATGCTCCGGTTCTACCAGGACCGCATAGGTCATGTAACGTTCCAATTCCGTATCGGAATAAACAATTTCCATTGCTCGCCCGCCCAACACGTAACTCGGTCGCACCACTACCGGATAACCGATCCGTTGAGCTACTATTAAAGCATCCTCAAAACTGCGCGCCAACCCGTTAACAGCTTGCTGAATATCCAACTCCCGCAGAATCTTTTCAAATCGCTCCCTGTCTTCAGCAGTATCAATGGAATCCGGCGAAGTTCCCCAGATTTTTGTTTGTACGTCGGGGTGATTTAAGAGTGCTTGTTGTAAAGGAACAGCCAATTTCAGCGGCGTTTGTCCGCCAAACTGAATGATTATTCCCTCGGGATTTTCGGCTTCGATGATGTTGAGAACATCTTCTTTTGTCAGCGGTTCAAAATACAGGCGATCGCTCGTATCGTAATCTGTCGAAACCGTCTCGGGGTTCGAGTTGACCATAATAGTCTCAAACCCGTCTTCTCCTAGGGAATAGGAAGCGTGACAGCAGCAGTAATCAAACTCAATTCCCTGTCCGATCCGGTTCGGCCCGCCGCCTAAAATCATCACTTTTCGCTTGCTAGAAGGCAAAACTTCCGACTCCGGCGCGAGACTGTGGCCCACAGGCGAAACCTTCTTTTCTTCATCGCCCAAGTCCCAAATTGCCGCTCCCACTTCGTAGGTGGAATAATAATACGGTGTAAACGCTTCAAATTCAGCGGCACAGGTATCGACTGTTTTGTAAATCGGCACTACGCCTAACTGTTTGCGGTAAGCGCGGACTTGATCTTCCGATGTTTTGGTGGCGTAAGCAATTTGGCGATCGCTAAATCCCAACTGCTTAACTTCAAACATCGTCTCTTTTGTCAAGTCTTGCAACCTGGTTCGTTTCAAGAACTTCTCAGTTTCCAGCAATTCCTGCATTTTATCCAAAAACCAAGGGTCAATTGCTGTAAACTCAAAGATATCTTCCACCGACATTCCCATCATCATCGCGTGGCGGACTGTAAAAATGCGCTCGGGATTTGGGGTCCGCAATCCGGCGCGAATTTGTTCCAAACTCGGCAACTTTTCCGGTTTGTCGCACCCGAAACCCGCGCGGCCGGTTTCTAATCCCCGCAGCGCTTTTTGGAAAGATTCGTTGAAGCTGCGCCCGATCGCCATTACCTCCCCAACTGACTTCATTTGCGTTGTCAGAGTCGGTTCGGAACCGGGGAACTTTTCAAAGGCAAATCGGGGAATCTTCGTCACCACGTAGTCAATTGTCGGCTCAAAAGACGCCGGAGTTTTCTTGGTGATATCGTTGGAAATTTCGTCTAGGCTGTAACCTACCGCTAATTTGGCCGCCATTTTTGCAATGGGGAAACCAGTTGCTTTCGAGGCCAAGGCGGAGGAACGGGAAACCCGAGGGTTCATTTCAATAACGATGAAATCTCCGTTGACTGGATTGACGGCAAATTGAATGTTGGAACCGCCGGTTTCTACTCCGATTTCGCGGATAATTTTAATCGAAGCATCCCGCAGGCGCTGATATTCTTTGTCTGTGAGAGTTTGCGCCGGGGCGACGGTGATAGAATCGCCGGTGTGAACGCCCATCGGGTCGAGATTCTCGATCGAACAAATAATCACCACATTATCTGCCAAATCCCGCATCACTTCCAGTTCGTACTCTTTCCAACCAATCAAAGATTGTTCGATCAAAATTTGCGATACCGGACTGGCGTCTATCCCGCCTTGTGCCATTTCTTCAAACTCTTCTTGATTGTAAGAAATGCCGCCTCCCGTCCCACCCATTGTAAAAGCAGGACGAATAATTAACGGATAACTGCCGATTTGGTGGCCAATTGCTTTGGCTTCGTCGAGAGTGTTGGCAATTCCCGAAGGGCACACGGCGACGCCAATTCGCGCCATCGCTTCCTTAAATAATAGCCTGTCTTCTGCCATTTCAATTGCTGGCAACTTAGCGCCAATCAACTCGACGTTGTACTTTTCTAAAACGCCATTTTTAGCGACTGCCACTGCTAAATTTAGCGCCGTTTGACCGCCCATTGTCGGTAAAATTGCTTGAGGTCTTTCTTTAG
The DNA here is from genome assembly GCF_036702495.1 of Microcoleus sp. C2D2. Lineage (NCBI taxonomy): Bacteria > Bacillati > Cyanobacteriota > Cyanophyceae > Oscillatoriales > Microcoleaceae > Microcoleus > Microcoleus sp. C2D2. The sequence goes on from NZ_JAUBTO010000064.1 coordinate 36,407, forward strand.
CGATGATTTGTTCGAGGATGGCCGGCGTTAGAGGTTCGATGTAAATGCGATCGGCAGTTTCCGGATCGGTCATAATTGTTGCAGGGTTGGAATTCACCAACACTACTTCAAAGCCTTCTTCTCGCAAAGCTTTGCAAGCTTGTGTCCCTGAATAGTCAAATTCGCACGCTTGACCGATAACAATTGGGCCGGAACCAATGAGAAGAATCTTTTTTAAGTCTTGGCGACGGGGCATAGGTTCGTAATTGGTAATTGGACAAGGTTGAGGATTAATTTGATACTTTGCATCACTCTTAGAAACAGGCTTTCTGAGCTGTTCCACCCAGAGCTTACTCAAAATAGTGCCAGTTTTGTTGTTAATTTGAAATTGTGCACCATTATCAGCATTTTGGAAGCAGAACCTCCCAACTCCGGCCCACAGACACCCTCCGCTAACCAAAAATATTGATGAGAAAAGGGTGCAGTCGATCGGTAAATCCAGACTATTTTAAGTGTTGCGGTCAAATCGTGTTCTAAAATACACTATCCGTGTATTCCGCCCCATCAATCATTGTAGAGACTTAGGCAAAGGCTTGTCCTGACTGTGGGGAACGGGTAAAATTAACCGGGTTGGATGATGAATTTTCCCGTAGCACGGGCGAGGGCGGGACGCCATCGCCCTCCCAGGATGTGACAATCACAGATCCAGCCATGTAGACGCGACGATGGAGGACACGGCCGGGCCCGGTGTCCTCCATCGTGTCAACTTAAGCCCATCCTCGGCCAGTCTTCGCACCCACCCGTCAGTCCGCCAGGGAATGAATTCCCTGTCTAATAGCTAAAGTCCTCTCAAGAGGACTAATGAGTTTAAAAGTGTTCTTCTGAGTCCTCATAGCGAGGACTTGAGTTTTGAGGCAGGAGTTGAAACCCATGTCGGACTCCGGGTTTAACGTGTTTGTTGACACGACCAAAGGCACGGTGTCGTGTCCCTAAGCTGTTGCGGCATTTAAATTGTATGTTAAAGAACAATCAAACTCTTGTGGGGTGGGCGTCCCGCCCGCCCTGAATATACAATTTAAATGCGCGACAGCTTACCGTATTTATCCTATTTTTAGGCTTTGCGCGATCGGCGAATGAGTACGCTTATCACTTGTCCCGGCTTTGCACCTCGCTGCGGCGGGCTCCAATCCCCGACTTGGGCAAATCCCAGTCGGTACAAGGTGTGGATGGTTTCTAAGACGGCGGCGCGGGAACCGACAACCGTTATCCGCACGACTTCCTGTTCCGATACTGCTGAGGCGTCATTTGGACGCGCGGAAAAGTTATCGTCAGGCACGAATTCCTGTGACATAATATGGTCTCCTGGTTTTTGGTTTTCTAGGAAAACCCAAAAACCCAGCCGCCCCGCAGGGTAACACAGAGCAGGGCGGCTACAGAGAATGTTAAAATTCTCAACTAGCCTCCATACTGGTACTTTCAGTTTGGCGGTTAGCTGTCCATTGCTGTTGGTATCAGCTTTGGGCAGTGCAACTAGGTTTTTGAGCGACGCGGGCTGCTTCCTCTTTGAGGAAAGCAGCCTTATTTTCACAGCGTAGCCGCAGATGGGGGCCGCCGTCAATCGATTTTAGATTTTAGATTTTAGATTTTAGATTGAGTTTTTCCTGCAACAAATCTCCAGTCTCTCCCACCCTCCCCCTCCCCCCCTCTCCCCCTCCCCCCTCTCCCCCTCCCCCCCTCTCCCCCTCTCCCCCTCTCCCACTCTCCCTCTGGCTCAACCCAACCTACTACATGAGGAAATGCGCCGAGGAAGATGTAAAATATGGAATCGTTCCAAAAGCTTAAAATCAAAAATCAAAAATAGAGATAAGCTGTTGTGCATCTAATTTGACAGTCAGTTTTTCTACAGTTCTTGTGGGACGGGCATCCTGCCCGTCTCTGCATTCAATTTAGATGCGTAGCAGCTTATGCCTAGAACTCAAGTGCAAATATTCCGTGCACCTGCTGCTTGAGAGCAACCACATCAATTTTAGATTTGAGATTTTAAATTGTCCTCCAACAACTCTCCCCATCTCCTATGCCTAGAACACCAAGCGAATATTCCGTACACCTGCTGCTTGAAGGCGGCCACCGCGAAGAAGTACGTTTCGCAACGCTGGCAGATTTTCAAAAGTGGTACAGCAGTACGCTGGTACCCAAACAAGATTCAAGAGAATTTCTTAACGTCCCGATCAAAAATATTCAAGGCGAATACATGGTAGTTCGGCCTACCAGCGTTATCGCAATTCGCGTAGAACCAATATTTACTTCTAGCGTCGAACGATTCGATGAATAAGGAAAATTATCAATTGAGTAGGGAAGATTGGAAATTGAGCAAGATTTTTCGCTATCAGCTATTAGCCATCGCCTGTTGCGTTTTGGCGATCGCTTTTTCCGTGCCCGCCGTTGCAGCCCGGCCGCTGGAACCAATTAGTCTAAATCAATTGCAAGCTGGCGAGTCGGAGAATCTCGCCTTTGACGCTCAAATCTGGGGCGAAAATGGCAAACCGGGCGATCGCCAATTGCTGTTAAAGTCGATCGACAACAGCCTCCGCTATCTCGATACATCGGCCGCCGCCACTGCTTACAGCCGCTATCCAGTAGCAGAAGTTACGCGCGATCGAGTTCGGCGTTCCCTCGATCGATTCCGCCAATTAGTTGTCAGTTCCACAACCCCAGCACAACTTCAGGAATCTGTCAAGCGCGAGTTTGTATTTTACAAATCCACGGGCAAAGACGGCAAAGGAACAGTAGCATTTACAGGTTATTTCGAGCCGACTTACGCAGCATCTCGCACGCCGAATTCCGAATACCGTTATCCCCTGTACCGGATGCCGCCAAACATGGCATCTTGGCCGAAACCTCACCCGACAAGATTAGATTTGGAAGGCGCAGATGCTTTGCAGGCAAGCAAAGGATTGCTGCGAGGATTAGAATTAGTTTGGTTGCGCGATCGATTCCAAGCATTTCTCGTGCACGTCCAAGGTTCTGCGAGATTGCAGCTAACAGATGGCGGCGTCATGACAGTCGGTTTCGCCGGCAAAACCAGTCACAGTTATACAGGAGTCGGGCGAGAATTAGTTAAAGACGGAAAGTTTACTTTAGAAGAGTTAAATTTGCCGAAACTAACGGAATATTTCACCAACTTTCCCGCAGATATGGACAAGTATTTGCCGAAAAATCAAAGCTTTGTATTCTTCCGGGAAACCAACGGAGCACTGCCCACGGGCAGCATTGGAGTGCCAGTAACTGCCGAAAGGTCGATCGCCACGGACAAAGCCTTAATGCCCCCCGGCGCACTAGCATTAATTAGTACAAAACTCCCTTATCCGAATGCGGCGGGACAACTCGAACAAAATGCCGTGAATCGGTACGTTTTGGATCAGGATACTGGCGGTGCAATCAAAGGTGCGGGGAGAGTTGACGTATTTATGGGAACGGGTAATTTAGCGGGCGATAGGGCCGGTTATATCAACTCAACAGGAGAACTGTATTATCCGCTTTTAAAGTAGATTAATGATTGTTCGCTGTGCGTCGCAATCCCGGACACGGCAGTGCCGTGTCCCTACAGATATCGCCGACAATCTATAGCAGAAGTCCGATGGAAGTCGGAAGAAGGAAGAAGGAAGAGGCAGTAATAGCAATGGTTTCAGCGATTAAGAATGTCCTAACCGTCGGGCGCGGTTGCTATATATAGCAATTCTTGCAGGAGTCGTAAATTTTTTACCCCACCCCAACCCTCCCCGAACTCGCGGTTCGGGAGTAAGAAATTCACAAATGATGCGAGGATTGCTATATGTAGTCCTACTTTTGATAATTGCTATAAAATAGAAAATACCCTACCCTTTTAACCTCACAAATGCTAAACAAAATTTGGCAATTCTTCAAACGACTATTTCAGCGAATATTCGGATACCCAACCCCACCCACCCCACCGCCGGCCAATACCGCCATCCGCCCAACCCTAACTGACGCGGAATACGAGTCGAAATTCATGGAAATCCTGGAAGGGGTGAATGCCGGCTGGAGTCGAGGGGATGTAGCGGGATTCTTAATCGCAAAACGCCTTAAAGATGGTGAATTGGCGGCTTGGTTGCGGCGGTTTGGGAAAAGATTGTTAGAGGGCGAACATGATGACGTCGCTGCTGCGGATGCGGTGGCATCGCTTCAGGAATTGGCGCAGCGGCTGGTATTGTTAGGTAGAATTGGCAGCGGGGAATTGTCCGAGGTGGCCAGGGAAATTGGGCGGGAGATATTGACACGATTTCCGCTGCCGGAGGTTGAGGATGATGGTGGGAAAGGGACGGTAATTGAGGCGGTGTTTGTTGGGGATGGTTTGGGTTTTTCTGGGGAAGAGAACCGCAGCGGCGCTGAGGGTTCGGAGGAAGAATCTGAAGTTAATGCTGTAGAGGCGAAAGCATGGTGCGAGAGAGGGAATCAGCAGTATAATTTAGGAAGATTTTCAGAGGCGATCGCATCTTATAACCAGGCAATTGCTCTCAAACCAGACTACCGCGATGCTTTGCACAACCGAGACGCAGCGCAACGTAAGTTAGGACAAATTGAATAGGCGAACTCGCTTGTATCCAGCCTTTGGGCTCGGTATGGCGATGGCTACGATCATATTAAGAATTAAGCGCAGTTTCCCTCGCTAATTATCATACAGTTAAAAGAAGAATTTTAGGACTTCATATCGTTTCCGGTTGTATGGGCACGATAAAGTCAAGGTCAATAATTCCACATTCCCCAACGGACGACTCCCAACGGACGACTCCCCATCATTCCGGTAACACCGGAATTGATATAATCCCAAATCCTGGTATCCAAAACCCACATTGCATGACACAAGTAATCGGCATCGACTTAGGCGGAACCGCAATTAAACTCGGCAGATATAGCGAAGACGGCATTTGTCACCAATCCTTAACTGTCCCAACCCCTCAACCCGCAACGCCAGAAGCCGTTTTAGGGACAATGACCGATGCTATTTTACAACTGAATCCGGTCGAAAATGCTGTAAGTGCGATCGGCATCGGCACTCCAGGCCCCGCAGACGCCGCCGGGCGCATAGCCAGAGTAGCAATTAACCTCAAAAACTGGCAAAATGTCCCCCTCGCTGACTGGTTGGAAGCTAAAACCGGACTGCCGACCATATTAGCAAATGATGCCAACTGTGCCGGATTGGGAGAAGCTTGGTTGGGCGCAGGAAGGCACTTTAAAAACCTAATCTTACTAACTTTAGGTACAGGAGTCGGCGGTGCAGTTATCCTAGACGGCAAACTATTTACAGGTCATCGAGGGGCGGCCGGAGAACTAGGATTGATTGCTATAAATCCAGACGGTCCGGAGTGCAACAGCGGCAATCGCGGTTCTTTAGAACAGTATGTTTCGGTGCAAGCAATTCGCCGAGAAACGGGTTTGGAACCGCTAGAATTAGCAAATCTAGCTAAGTCTGGAGATGCCAAAGCTTTAGAATTCTGGCAAAAATACGGGCGCTATCTCGGTATCGGTTTGGCAAGCATAATTTATATTTTGACGCCGGAAGCTATTATTATCGGCGGTGGAATTAGTGCAGGTGCAGAATTTTTCTTACCGCAGGTTCTAGAAGAAATTGAGCGGCGGGTACTGCCGAGTTCTCGCGAAGATTTGCAGTTATTGGTTGCTGAATTGGGCAATCAAGCAGGCATGGTAGGCGCGGCCAAATTAGCTTGGCAGCTTGCTCAATAGTTAAAATTTAAAAATGCAGCGCCTTTGACTGCGCTTTTTTCCTATCTAAACTTAGGGTACCACCTAAGCACCTTACAAAAAAAAATTAAAATGAATGTTAGGAGTTAGTAAAAATAGCCTCCCTTCATCCTTCATCCTTCATTGTTCATTTTTCTAACTACAGTCCTGGACGCACACATACCAAAGAAACCGGGTTTTTTACCTTATCTTCGAGTACGAACCAAGTTTTTTCGTAAAAAAACCCGGTTTCTGACCCTCGGCGCGTAAGTCCTAAACTAATAGACCTCTTGCAAAAATAACTAGGACGGGCCGAAGAGCCCGTCCAATAAATTTATGAAAAGGACTTTTGCAAGAGGTCTAATGACTAATGACTAATGACTAATGACTAATGACTAATGACTAATGACTAATGACTAATGACTAATGACTAATGA
>NZ_JAUBTO010000065.1:0-42088 GCF_036702495.1 Microcoleus sp. C2D2
TGCAATGTGCAAGATCATTTCAGGGCTATTGAAAGCCCACACTGTACCTGTACTCAGGTCAGTGCTGGGTAATTTACGTAATCGCAAATCTGCTCACCAATGCTATAAAATTTGTGGAAGGCGCACCGCCCCAAGTGCTGATCTGGGCTGAGGAAATAGAGCAGCCTCAAGAGGGAGAGACAGCAGGAGAATTGGAAATGGGAACAGTGGGGCAGTGGGAGCATTCCCAGTTACTGATTGCCAGTTGCCTATTGCCAGTCCCCATAATCCGTCTGTGGGTAGAAGACAACGGCATCGGTATTGCTCCAGAACATCAAAAACGCATTTTTCGGGTTTTTGAACGGCTGCACGGTATCGAGTCTTACCCCGGAACTGGTATAGGATTAGCTATTGTAAAAAAAGGAGCCGATCGCATGGGCGGTCAAGTAGGCGTGGAATCTCAATTAGGACAAGGCAGTCGATTTTGGATAGAACTGAGGAAGCATGAGGCAAACGCAGACGATTTTGCTGGTGGAAGATAACCCCGTTGATGTTTTGTTGATGCAGCGGGCTTTTCGGAATGAGACTTTTGCTAATACTTCGCTGCAAATTGTCCGAGATGGAGATGCAGCGGTTTTTTATTTAAATGGTGACGGAGAGTACAGCGATCGCGATCGCTATCCTTTACCTGCGATAATTTTACTAGACTTGAAATTGCCCAGGCGATCGGGTCACGAGGTTCTGGTTTGGCTGAAGCAGCACCCGGAACTAAAACGCCTGCCGGTGGTTATGCTTACTTCTTCTAGGCAAACACTTGATGTCAAGCGAGCTTACGATTTAGGGGTGAATTCTTATTTGGTTAAACCCATCGGGTTTGCTTCTCTATTGGAAATGATGCAGAGTTTTAGCGAGTATTGGCTCAACTATACCGAACTGCCGGAACCTAGAGAATTTTTGGGTTTGTAGTGGCGGTTCCCCGGTTTTTCTTCCTCGTTTCCTCGTTACCAGACTCTTCCTGGTAAGCAGGAAATTAAGTTTCTATTCAGGAAGCCCGTCTTCTATCATCTTAAAGGGGCGACCTCCAACATTTTTATAAGCGATCGATCCGCACTTTATCTGAGAGCCAAATTATCAATAGTTAAAGTGGTACACATTCTGGTAATTGATGATAACCCAACGGATCGGCTGCTCGTCAAACGCGAGTTAGAGCGGCAATTATCGCAATTGCAAATAACGGAAATTGGCGACGATAGATTATTCGGGGAAGCACTGAGACGAGGCGGATTCCATCTAGTAATTACCGACTACCAACTGCGCTGGACGAACGGTTTAGATGTGCTTAGAACTATCAAAGCCACTTATCCAGAATGCCCGATCGTAATGTTTACGAATACTGGCAACGAAGAAATTGCTGTAGAGGCGATGAAATCCGGATTGGACGACTACATTATCAAGTCGCCGAAGCACTGCGTCCGCCTTGGCGTTGCGGTTCGCGCAGTGCTTGACCGAGTTGCCGCCTGGAAACGAGTCGCCCGACTGGAAAATCAACTTAATTCTCTGCTAGAACGCTTAAATGTCGGAGTTTTTCGAGCGACTTCCGAGGGAAATCTTTTGGAAAGCAATCAAGCTTTTTTGCACTTGTTTGATGCCAGCAATTTAGCAGATGTCCAAGGCATCTATCGGCAGCAATTGTTTTTGCAACCGCTAGATTCAGGGGAGTCTCGATCTCAAAACCTCGAAATTACCTTTCCTTTGGCAGACGGTCGAGTAAAATGGATTCGGTTTACTCAATATCTCTACAGCGCAGAAGGTGAAAGTACGATCGAGGGATTGGTTGAAGATGTTACGGAACTCAAGCAGGCTGAACTTGCTTTGCGCGAATTTAATGAAACTTTGGAAGATCGGGTGAGAGAGCGTACTGCTGAGTTAGAAGAAGTTAACGCACAGCTCGAATCGTTTACCTATTCAGTTTCTCACGACTTGCGCGCTCCTGTGCGGGGAATTTCGTTTTTTGTGGAAATGTTGCTCAAAGATAAAGTTAGCGACTTGGATGCTAGCGCACAGGATTACTTGTATCGGATTGCGGACGCTGCAAGTCTGATGAATACTTTAATCGAAAATTTGCTAGAGTACAGCCGCCTCAGCAAAGCTAACTTACCGCTAAAAGCAGTCTCTCTTAATTTAATTGTGGCTCGCTCGATCGCGCAACTAGAGACCGAAATTGCCCAAAAACAAGCTCGGATAACGGTTGTCGAACCGCTACCTGCGGTGTTGGCACATCCTTCTACGCTGCTGCAAGTCTTGGCTAACTTGCTCTCCAATGCTATTAAGTTCGTGCAGCCTGGGATAGCTCCCGAGGTGCGAGTTTATGCAGAAGCTGAGGAGGAATATATATATCTTTGGGTAGAAGACAACGGCATTGGTATTGCAGAGAAATCTCAAGAGAGGATTTTTGGGTTGTTCGATCGCCTGCACGGTCAAGAAGTGTATCCAGGGACGGGAATCGGGCTGGCGATAGCGAAGAAAGGAGTCGATCGGATGGGCGGTGCGATCGGGCTGGAATCGACTCTGGGAACCGGCACCCGCTTCTGGGTAAAATTGCGCAAGTGCGATTTTTGAAGAAGGAAGCTCGGCAATAGATTTTACTAGAAAAATTGGGTTTAAAGCCCCGTCCTTATAGGACGGCTTTAGTTTCTATAAAGTGTAAAGAATGATTAAACATACGCATTTTGTAAACATAGTGTTTCGTAATACGGTAAGATATTTGCATGATAACATTAGAGTTTAAGTTGAAAGGCAAAGCGAAGCAATACCAAGTCATTGACGAGATGATTAGGACGGCTCAATTTGTCCGAAATAAAACTCTTAGGTATTGGACAGAGAATCAAGGGGTTAAGTTAGTTGACCTGTACAAACAATGCGCAATTATGGCAAAAGAGTTTGAATGGGCAGGTAAGCTTAATTCGATGGCACGTCAGGCTTCTGCCGAACGTGCCATTTTTGCTATCCAACGTTTTTTTGCTAATTGCTTTCGCCAAGAAACCAGGAAAAAAGGGATACCCGCAGTTCAAGAAACACACTCGTTCGGTCGAATACAAAACGTCAGGATGGCTACTTTCTACCGACAAAAGATGTCTGACATTTAAAGACGGTTTTGCTGCTGGGAAGTTTAAGTTGCTCGGTAATATGGATTTGCATTTCTCTCCGCCTGACGAGCTCAAACGAATCAGAGTTGTGCGTCGTGCCGACGGCTACGGAGCCCAATTCTGTATTAACGTGGAGCGAAAAGAGGAGCCTATTCTCACAGGTATTGCTATTGGGATAGATGTGGGATTGAACCACTTTTATACTGATAGCGATGGTGAGAGGGTTGCCAACCCTCGCTATCTTCGTAAAAGTGAAAAAGCTTTGAAAAGATTGCACGATCGGATTGCTCGAAAGAAGAAAGGTTCTAGCAATCGAAGAAAAGCGATCGAGAAGTTAGGAAGGAAACACCTGAAAGTCAGCAGGCAGCGCAAAGACTTCGCCATTAAGACGACGCCCGGCGTAATAAAATAAGCGCGATTTTGTAGCCTAGGTCGATCTTCAGGTGCGGAATATGGTGAAAAACCATAAGCTTGCTAAATCAATTAGTGATGCAGCGCGGTCACAATTTGCTCTTCGGGTTAGAATACTTTGTCCAAGAGTACGACAGAACAGTAATTGCTGTTGCACCTGCGTACACTTCTTTCGACTGTTCAAGCTGTGGCAATACTGTCTTGAAAACATTTTCAACTCGCACCCATATTTGCGGTTGCGGTACGACATTGGATCGGGATCGCAACGCTGGTCGCAATATTTTGGCTAAAGGGTTGAAGCAAGCAGGAATCACTTTAAATACGGCGGGGCACGCCGAAATTAACGCTTGGGGACAGACCGATCTCTACTCGTTGGTGGCAGCAAAACAGAGATAAGTTCGACCGATCGATCCAAGAATCCTCGCGTCTTCAGACGCCCGGAGTGTCAAAAGCTGTAAGATATAATAAAATACAAGCAAATACAATCAACTTATTTGCCAGTCTAATTAACCAGCCAAGTAAATATTCAAATTATCGAGATTGCTTCATAACATATTCTTAGATTAAAGAATGTTTGCGCCAATACCAAAAGTAAAAGCCCAATGCTGTCAATTCTGTTAATCGACGACAACCCGAACGATCGCCTGATGATAGATCGAGAACTGAGGAAAACTTTTCCCGATTTAGAAATTAAGTCGGTTATTGATATCCAAACTCTCGAACAAATCCTGAGGGCCGGGGGTTTTGACATAGTAATTACCGACTACCAACTTCACTGGAGCGACGGATTAACTATTCTCCACAAAGTTCAAAGCCGCTACCCAAATTGTCCGGTAATTATGTGTACTGACAGCGGCAGCGAACAAGTGGCAGTCGAAGCTATGAAAGCGGGTTTGAGCGATTACGTCTTCAAAGGGCGGCAGTTCAAGCGACTGGCGGGGGCCGTGGGCGAAAGCTTGAAAAAAAAGCAGTTGCGCGAGAACTACGCGAAAACGTCGGCGCAGTTGGCAATTTCGGAGGAAAGGCTGAGGTTGGCGATCGAAGCCTCGAAAATGGGAACTTGGGATTGGAATTTATTAAATGGCGAGGTCGTTTGGTCCGAGGGACACGAACTGTTATTGGGGTTGGAAAAAGGCAGTTTTGGGGGAACTTACGAAGCGTTTTTTGCCTGCATTCACCCGGATGACCGGGCCTCGATCGCCGGGGCTGTTGCCTTTGCTTTAGAAAACAAAATAGAATACCAATACGAATTTAGAGTCGTGTGGCCCGACGGCAGCTTGCACTGGATCGCGAGTAGGGGCAAGTTTTTTGATGATGATACGGGTAAATCGGTGCGATCGATCGGCGTGGTTTGGGATATTACCGATCGCAAATTATCGGAAGCGCGGGTGCAAGAAAGCGAGGAAAATTTGCGCTTTGCTCTAGAAGCAGCTAACACGATCGCTTTTACCTGGGATGTGGCATCGGGGGAAGTCCGCCGTTCGTCCAATGCCGAAACACAGATGGGTTTGGGCCCAGATAGCACCTGCGGTACTTTTGAGCAAAAAAAGAATGCAGTGCATCCAGAAGACCGCGAAAGGTTTTTGGCAGATTTGGATGCCGCACTCACGGGCACGGGAGTTTACGAGTCGGAATACCGCAAACTGCGACCCGACGGGTCAGTGATTTGGCTTCACGACAAAGGGCGGATGGTTTTTGACGCATCGGGTAAACCCCTTCGGCTGTTCGGCGTGGCGATCGACATTACGGACCGCAAACAGTTAGAATACGACCGGTCGCGGGCGTTGGCGCGCCAGCAGTCGTATTTGCGCCGCCTGCAAAAGTTAACCTCCGCGTCAGTTGCCATCAACTCCACACTGTCGGTGGGAGAAATACTTCAGTTAGCAGCAGATAGCGCCCGCCAAATTCTCGAAGTCCACCAGGTAGCGGTCAACCTCGACCCTTCCACCCACTGGGATGCGGGAATTAGCAAGTTTTCCATGTCAGAAAAATACGCCGCGTGGCAAGATTACTGCCAAGAACCAGACGGTACGGGCATTTACCAGGAAGTGTGCCAGCAGCAACAGGCGATGCGGATGACTCAAAGCGATTTAGAAGCTCACCCGGGCTCGCAGGGGTTCGCCGAGGCTGCGGGCAAGCACCGGCCGATGCGGGGCCCGCTGGCCGTACCGCTAACGGCTCGGGACGGCAGAAATCTGGGATTGATTCAGTTGTCGGACAAGTACGAGGGGGAGTTCGCCGAAGATGATGAAACTATTTTAATGCAGTTGGCTCAGGCGGTGTCGGGGGCGATCGACAATGCCCGACTTTACGAGGAATCTCAGCAGGCAAATCGCATGAAAGATGAGTTTTTGGCAACTCTTTCTCACGAGCTGCGATCGCCCTTAAACGCCATTTTGGGCTGGGCGCAAGTGCTGCGCCACCGCAGATTGAATCCGGCTGCTACTGAGCGGGCTTTGTCCACTATTGAGCGAAATGCTAAATTGCAAACTCAATTGATTGATGATTTGCTCGATATTTCTAGAATTATTCGCGGCAAGTTGACTTTGAATCCTTGTGCGGTAAATATAATTTCTCTGGTGGAAGGAGCGGTGAATGCGGTGCGGTTGGCCGCCGATGCTAAGTCGATCGATTTGCGGTTTGCAATTATAGATTTGGGCTGGGAAACTGCTGGCTTGAACGAACCCGGGGAGGTTTCTGGCAATCGTGAATATCAGTTAAATCCGAGATTTTGGGTATCAGGAGACCCCGGCCGCTTGCAGCAAGTGATTTGGAATTTGCTGACAAATGCGATTAAGTTTACGCCGCGCGGGGGGCGAGTTGAAATCCGGCTTTCGAGAGTTGATTCGGAGATTGAGCTGTCTGTTACCGACACCGGAATTGGGGTGGCTGCGAATTTTTTGCCTTACGTGTTTGAGTCTTTCCGGCAAGCCGATGCTACGATTACTCGCAATTATAACGGTTTGGGGCTGGGGCTGGCGATCGTCCGGCAGTTGGTGGAACTCCACGGCGGCACGGTTTGGGCCCAGAGTCCGGGACTGGATATGGGATCGACTTTTACATTCCGTCTCCCTTCGATGCAGGTAAATTCGATGGCGGGCGAGGAAGAGCAAGTTTTGGCTGGCGCTGGTAATTTACTGGGAGTTAAAATTTTGCTGGTTGATGACGAGGTTGATTCGCGGGAATTTATGAGGTTTGTCTTGGCAGATTCCGGGGCCGCTGTCAGGGCTGCATCGTCTGCTGCTGAGGCGTTTGAGCTGGCCCAGCAGTTTGGGCCGGATGTTTTGGTCAGCGATATCGGGATGCCGGAGGAAGATGGCTATTCGCTGCTACGAAGGCTGCGCTCTTTGAACACCCACGGAGGGAAATTTGGGGCGATCGCTCTGACGGCTTATGCTAGGGATGAAGACCGCGATCGTGCTTTTGCTGCGGGTTTCGATCGGCATCTGTCTAAACCTGTGCAAGCCGATGTCTTGGTAGAGACTATAGTCAAGTTGAGGGAGCAAGAGCTAACAACTTAAAAAACTCAATTAATAATCGGTAATGGGGAATTGGTAATTGGTAATTGCCAATTGGCAATTGTGCGTCGCGAAAGAAACTGCTTTCTTTATAAGAAAGTAGGCTTTCATCCCTGTGGCTTCAGCCCAGGGATGAAAGCCACTCCGCAGGGTAAACCCTGCCGTGAATTTTTCTTTTTGTGGTTCAGGCAAAGAATCTATCCATTCATCCACGAGACTGCTAATAGTTCTATCTGATTGAGCAGACAATAAGAGTAACTGATTGTAACGCTTTTTAGTTAGCCTAATATTTGATCTTTTGTACTTCATTAATGCCTGACAATGGCTATACAATCATGTTACTATAGCAGTTAACAGGAGCAATTACCAAGGAGGTGATAATGCAATGCTGGTATTAGAGTACAAAGCAGTAGTTAGCCAAAAGCAAGAATTAGCTATTAATGAAGCTATTAGAACTATTCAGTTCATCAGAAACAAGGCTATACGCTATTGGATGGATGCGCCCAAAGAAGCCAAGCTCAATAAGATAGCTTTGAATAATTACAAGGGCAGCATTGCGAAAATAATTTAAGTTTGTAGAATAACTCAATTCAATGGCGTGTCAGTCTGCCACTGAAAGAGCCTGGATAGATATTGATAGATTTTACAGTAATTGTCAATCCCAAAAACAAGGAAGAAAAGGCTTTCCGAGGTTCCAGAAAAATAACCGCGAGCGTGGAATATAAAACTAGCGGCTGGTCACTTCATCCAACAAAACGGCGTATCACTTTTACCGACAAAAAAGGTATTTGTGAAGTTAAATTATTGGGAAAATAGGAGATTAATACATATTCTGTAAAATCTCTCAAACGAGTCCGAATCCTTAAACGGACTAATGGTTTTTATGTTGAATTTTGCTTGGCTATAGAAGTTCAATCAGAACCTAGAATAGCTGACGGTGAAATTGGCTTAGACGTTGGACTAGAGTATTTCTATTCTGATTCCAATGGACACCACGAACCAAATCCACAGTTTTTAAAGAAAGCAGAAAAAGCGATTAAATACGCTCAAAAACAGATTTATAAAAAGGAGAAAGGAAAGAGCCAGCGACGAAAAACACGGGCCAGATATGCTCGAAAACATTTAAGAGTAAGTAGACAACGGAGCGAACACGCAAAAAGAGTGGCGCGTAACGTGTGCAAGGCTAACGCCTTAGTAGTCTATGAAGATTTAAATGTTAAGAACCTGGTAAAAAATCATTGCCTTGCCAAGTCTATAAATGATGTAGCTTGGGCTGCTTTCCGTCAATGGTTAGAATATTTTGCTGTTAAATTTGGTAGCGAATTGCTGTTGCGGTTCCACCTCATTACACATCACAAAAATGCAGTGATTGTGGTGCAATAGTTAAGAAAACTCTGTCAACTCGCACCCATAAATGTAGTTTTGGATGTGAGTTACAGAGAGATAGGAATGCAGCAATAAATATTCTCAATTTAGGTAAAAATAGGTTGGGGTACAGCCGAATTAACGCTACAGGAGATGGAACCGCTACTCTACTTGGGGCAACCATGGTTGAGCAAGTTTTGTCGATGAATGTAGAATCCCCGCGTCTTTAGACCGGGGAGTGTCAATAGTTTGGGTTAATATGCTAAGATATCCAAAAACCACGGTAATGTAAGTGGACAAACTTCAGACAGACATAGAGGCAATTTACTCTCAGATTGAGGAATTGCGCCGGGAACGCCAGCAGCTTAGCAATGCCGCTATCGCCCCCGCCGGGGATTCGCCCCAAGCGATAGCCGATGCTTACCGCCGTCACGCGAGGGAAACAGCACAAGTGTCTGCAGAAGTCAAGGGGATTGATGATGCCATCGCCGCTCTGTCTGCTCAACTGAGTCAGAAAAAGCAGCAGTCGGTAAACTTGCAAAGAAGCAGTCCGATGGAGCAGCAAGTTGAAGAAGGAAGAGCGCAAGCGAGGGGACACGCGGAACGGATTAATGAACTGGCGGCCGAACTGGCGGCGGAAGTGAAGGGACTCAAAGCCATCGCCGACCAAATTAGTCCCAGCTACTGGCAGGTTTATTACAAGCCTTTTATTACTGGTTTTAAGAGTATTTCTGTTCCCTACGTGCGCTCCGACGGGGATGTTTGGACTATTGTCAATCGAGTAGTTTAGAGAGGCTGCGGGAGCAGAAATAAGAAGCACTCAAGACAATTTTTTTCCTGTCCCTATTCCTGTCCCTCAACCCCGCAGCAGTTGCTTAATAGTACCGACCAATTCCTGAGGGTGAAATGGCTTGGCAATGTAAGCGTCGGCTCCCTGTTTCATTCCCCAGTAGCGATCGAACTCTTCGCTTTTGCTCGAACACATTACCACCGGCAAATTTTGAGTTTTAGGGTCGCTTTTGAGCCGGCGACAGACTTCGTAGCCGTTCATCCGGGGCATCACGATATCCAGAACGACTAAATCCGGGCGGTTAGCCTTGATTTGCTCTAGAGCTTCTACGCCATCACTCGCTACCGTGACGTTGAGTCCTCTACCTTTGAGCAAGTCGGCGATCATCTCCCGCAGAGTGACGCTATCATCAACAACCATAACTGTACTCATAGAATAATCCCTACCAAGTTTCTGGGTTGAAACGTTCACATTAACGTTTACACTAACGTTCACCTTCAAAGGTGTCTTTTCCTGATTGAGATTGCGCTCTGCTAGATGTAGTTTACCCACTTTTGCTCATTTCTCAATCATTTTATGAGTAATTATCGCAAAATTAAAGCTCCGCGCAATCTCGGTTGACACACGAGGCTCTGTCAGTTAGTCTATCATTTTCTTTCTCAAATGGTACTTTTATCAAAAAATGAGGGTGTAGCTTGGTTGTGCGTTTCCGGTTGAGGACGGCGGCGCTGCGCCGCCTGCATCAAAATTTGTCTAATTAGGATTTTTCGTACCTAAAGCCGATAGTTTTTGGTCGTAGAGCGTCTTTAAAACGACCGGGCGCTGCCTGTAGCTGTGACCGGAGTTTTTGCAGCCGTTAGCAACGACTCCCAAGACGGAAGCTCCAGAAATTTTTAATTCTTCTAAAACTTTACGAACTTGCGATCGGTCTGTTTTCCCAATTTGCACGACCATGATCGTAGCGTCTGTGTGAGCTGCGATCAAGTGGGAGTCTGCCAATCCTGCTAGGGGCGGGGTGTCATAAATCACTAAGTCAAAAAATGCTTGAAATTGCTCCATCAGATAGTGCATTTTTTTGGAAGAAAGAAGCTTGATCGGATCGGGGGGAATGTGACCGGCGGTGAGTACGAACAAATTGTCTTGGTTCGGCGCTCGCTGAATCGCATCGTTGAGGCTGATGTCTGTGGAGATGGCATCGCCCAGACCGCGCAGGTTTGGCAGTCCTAACTTAGCGTGCAGTTGCGGGCAGCGCAAATCTGCATCTACTAACAATACTCGCTGTCCGACTGCTGCTGCTGTGGCGGCCAGGTGCAAAGCTACTGTTGATTTGCCGTCTCCGGCTACGGCCGAGCTGACTAAGAGCGATCGAATCGCCGTACCTGCAGTGAGCAAGTGAATGTTCGTGTAGAGCGATCGAAATGCTTCTAAAAATTGATAGTCCAAGTCGCTCAAAATACTTTGCCCCCCGAGCCTCCCAGCAGTAGGTCGAGCTTGGCCCGGTTCGACTACTTCCACTTTCTTGTTCGAGCCAGCCGGTGTGAGTTTCATCGGTGTGGGCGGTCGGCGCTTGATTTTTTTGGTAAACGGAATCACCCCTAGTATCGGCAATCTTGTGGCTATTCTCAGTGATTCTGGAGTGTGGAAAACAGTATTTAGTACCTCTACGAGCAAGCCGACTGCTATGCCCAGCAGACCGCTTAAAATTACTGCCAGCGCTAACTGTTTTTTGGTTTGTTTGACGGTAGCTGTTATATACCTGCCGAATTTGTCTAGCGGAATTTCCGGAGGATTGATCAGCACCCAGGGTATTTGCTGCTGAGCTGCATCGATCCGCAAGGCTTCTCGTTTTGCCAAGAAGTCCGAAAAACTCTTAGTAACTACTTGCAGTTCCCGCTGTAAATTGTCGTATTGTCTGGTTGTCACTGAAAAATTTCTAATTTTTTGGTTGAGAGCATTTTGCACAGCAGTCATTTCGCGATCGCGCGCTTCTAATTCTTTGATTTGGGTCTCCAAATTTCCCATCACCACTTCTCTTGCTTGTTGAGTGGCGGTTAAAATCAGTTCTTCCCGAGTTTTTCGCAGTGCTAAAATTGGCAAACTGTCTTCTCTGTACTGAGCTAATTTTATTGACAAATCCGAGTCTATTTTCTGAATTTGACCTAAGAGTCCGCCGTAAGCTTGTCCTTGGGTCATCAGTACCCCCTGGGGATTATTTTCGTTGAGTAAATTTTCATAGCTTTGGTAGAGGTTGCGCATCCCTTTTAGCTGTACTCGGATTTCTACTTGCCTGCCCCGAATGCCTTGAACTTGTTCAGACAGAGATTTTCCCTCTAGATCGGGTTCAAATAAGTTGCTCTGCTGCCGCAGTCTTTGGACTTGCAGTTGCAGAACTTCCACTCTTTCTCGGAGCTTGGGCATCTCCAGATCTATAAAATTAATGCCTTGATTAATGCCCATCAGCCGTTGCTGCAAGCTGTACTCTAGATAAGCTTTAGAAATTTTTTCCAATACGCCGTAAATTTTTTTGGGGTCTGAATCTTTGTAGCGAACTTCTAAAATTTTTGTGCCTTGCTGTTTGCCATCTTTTGCGTAGCTGAGGCGGTTGATCGACATTTTTGAGCTCAGTTCGCTATAGTTCATGTTGGGATACCAAGCTCGCAATTCCTGAATCACTGGCTGCATCATTTTGGGGCTGCGCAAAATTCTAATTTGGGTTTCGTAGTCTACTAAGCTAATTCCTTCTATATTAATTTTTGCTAAGTCGGCAGCGACGGTGTTGTCTAATTGTTTGGATAGCAAACCTTCAACCGTGGCTGGTTCTACTAACAGAGAAAATGAGCCTTCATACTCGAGCGTTATCTTTTTAGAAGAGATGAGGAGCGCTGTTCCTGCGAGGGCGCTCAAAGCAATGGTGACTGCTGCCATCACCAGGAAGCGGCGGCGCAGGACGCCTAACAGCCAGGACAAGTCTAGCTTTTCTTCCTCTGTCTCCTCGACCAAGTTATCTCTGTAGTTCTCTGTTGAGAACTCCGGCAGTTTGCCGTTTGATTTAGGTGTGAAGGGTTGGTAATCTTGTCTGCTATCCATATTCAGCCTAGGTATTTTTGAGGTTGATATTTTTGAGGTTGATATTTTTGAAGCTGCCGGGTCGCGACTGGGGAATCTTATTGTTTAGTTTATTCTAGCCTTTACGAGGAATTATCAACCTCACCAGCCGCGTTCTTACCTGAATAAAAATCGGAGAACGTTTACAAAATTTAACACTCCCGTAGCTGGCCCGACAGGCCCGATTACAGCGTTCATGCGGTCTACCAAGTTGGCGAGACCGCTGCGGGATACGATAATCATGTCGTTGTTGCGAAGTTGAGGATTGAGTTCTTCGTTAATTCCTTGAGTTAAATCGACTTCGATCGTCCGTTTAGTAGCTGTACCGTCGTTATTGAGGCGGACCAGCTCAACTTGATTCCTTCTAGCTCTCGTATTCTCGTAGCCAAAAAATCCTCTGGAAATTAAAGCCTGATTCAGCGTGGCATTAGCTGGGAGCCTCAGTGGATCGAGGGCTGTTTTGACTTCTCCTACTACATAAACGTTAATGCCGGGGGGAGCAAAGTTAGTGTTAGCCAGCACGCCAGCTTCTGCGGGGTTGACTATCGTGGCTTTGGGTACGACGATGGTGTCTCCCTCCTGGAGGATGGTATCTTGGGCGCCGTCGCCGGACTCCAGGAACTGCCACAGGTTGACTGGGATAATTTGTTCGCCTCTTCTGGTGACGCGGCGCACTTGGATTTGCCGGATGTCGGCATCGGGGGTGATGCCCCCGGCTAGCTGAATGGCGCGGATGACGGTGGGAAAGCCTTCTCGGGAGAGGTCGCTTGTGGTGTTGCCGCCGATGACGACGTAAGGCCCCGGGCGGTTGACTTGACCGACGATCGAGATCGATCGAGGTTTTTCTGGCGGCGGCGAAAAGTTGGATGTCGCAAATTGGCGAGCTTCTGCTTGGTTGAAGTTGGCGACTGTGGGAATCACGATTGTGTCTCTGTCTTGCAAAATGATATCTTGAGAAATGTCTCCTTCTTGCAGGAAATTCCACAGGTTGACGTTGAGCACTTGATCGGGGCCGTCTGGTTGGGGACGGCGGACGCGGATGTTGCGGATGTCGGCGACACCAGTGACCCCTTCTGCAAGTCTGATCGCTTGGGTAACGGTGGGGTACTGGACACTCGGCGCGACTCCCGGGCCGGGAGTCAGGGTGATGATGAAGTTTCCGGGTTTGGTGACTTCTCCGATGACGCCCACGTTGAGGGGGCGGGCGGCGACGAGGCTCACTGTGACTATGGGGTCTTTGAGGACGCGCCGGTAGGCGTTGCGGATGATATTGGTGGCTTCTACTAAGGTGCGGCCACGGATGGAGACCAGCCCGATCAGGGGCAGGTTGACTGAACCGTCGGAAAGGACTTCGTAGCCGCGAGTGAGGTCGGGTACTTCGAGTATTTCTACTAGAATGCGATCGCCACCGCCGAGTTTGTAGCTTTCGGGCGAGCGTCGAACACCCCCAGATTGTGCAGTGACTGTGTCGGGCCGCAATCGCACTTGCGCCTCCGCAGAAACCGGGAACCCGAGGGAAATACTCGCGCAGGCGATCGTCCCCAAGGTCAAACTCAAGAGGGGCGCGGTTATTTGTTTGGTAAAATCAGCGTTAATCACAGGCTACCTATTTTTTTGCTAGGATCATTCACCAGTTTAATCCCTTACCATTGAAATGCCATGTCGATCGCAGATACAGGGAAAAAAAATCCTCAAATTTTCTTCCCCTCCCTCCCAGGCACTTATGTATTCGCCAGAATTAAAGAAACCCTCGGTATTCCCGAATCCCTCTCCTCCTACCCAACCAACAGACTACTTAGATATGCAGCAGCTTACATAGAAGGCTCACGGGCGACAACAGCCTCGGTTTATTGTGTTATTTGGGTGGAATTAGCCCGCTGCTAAATTGATATTTTTATCACTGAGGGTAGATATTTATGGCGAGACTCATTAAGGATCTAATTCTCGGCAATAATTTGTTGCTAATTATATTGGGTTTGAGCGGATTGACGATCACTCTGTTCATATTTCAGATTGCCAGTAAAAAAAAATTAGGTGTAACTTTTGAAAAATGGTTTGCTGTTTTGTACATCTTCATATCTCCTCACGTCAATGTACCTCCTTTTAATTACCTACATTTTATAAATATTACTGCAACTGATGGCAGTAGTGTCAGTCAGCTTCCTTTTGTCTTTTATCCCTGGATAATGTTTGTTTTGTGCGGGAGAGTTATTAGTTTTTTAAAATTTAAGTTTGTCGAAGGATTATCATTTTTAGTGTTGAGAAATCCTTGTTTTTCGGTGTATTGTTTGCTACCAATAACATCCACACTGTGGTCCCTAGTTCCTGATATTACGGTGAAATCAGGAATGGCATTTACAGGCTTTACAGTTGTTTGTTTTTATGTAGGTGCGCGATATGAGTGGGACGAACTATCAGGCTTGGTGCGATGGGGCTATACCTCGGTCGGTATAGTTAGTGTTTTGCTGCACCCGAATGTGGGACGGGAATTTGCAGGGCTTACCAGCCACAAAAATTCTTTAGGCGGGCTCATGGTCATAAGTACAGCACTTTGGTATCTGCACTATTCCCAAGGCGCTAAAACTCAGAAAGAACGCTGGATAGCTCTGTTCTTCCTGTTCTTTTCATTTTATTTAGTGAGGGCTAGTAGCTCAGGGGGTTGTCTAG
Organism: Microcoleus sp. C2D2; assembly: GCF_036702495.1. Taxonomy (NCBI): domain Bacteria; kingdom Bacillati; phylum Cyanobacteriota; class Cyanophyceae; order Oscillatoriales; family Microcoleaceae; genus Microcoleus; species Microcoleus sp. C2D2. Next base: position 14,982 of record NZ_JAUBTO010000065.1, read on the forward strand.
TTAATAGTTTGATGCTCCTATTTGTAGTATCATCTTTGAGTTTCCTCAGCAAGTTAAAGTTTCAATGGGCTTTTACTTCTCTTGTCGGTCTTACGGTCTTGGGAATCATTGGTAGCGTCTATATCATAGACAACTTAGAATCTATTGTTGTCGGAGGTTTGGGAAAGGATTTGACATTGACGGGGCGCACGGAGTTCTGGCCGCAATTGATCGCGGCCGCCAATCAGCGTCCTTGGTTTGGCTATGGATTTAATGGCTTTTTTGTACAAGATTTACTAGGCGATAAAACCCCAGCTTCTTTTGTATATACTCCGAGTGGATTTCAACCAAAAACTGCTCATAATGGCGGTATAGCAATATTGCTCTATTTCGGTTACCCGGGACTGATACTAATCTTAGTTTCTCTGGTGACTAATCTGATTTTTGCAGTGCGGGAACTGAGCCGTAGCCCGCTATCTCAAGCGGGAATACCGATTATTTACTTAGTGTTTATTATTTTGAATAACCTTACTGAAGGTTCTCTATGTGATATAGGGGATGTGTGGCTTGCCTACGTGTTAATAACAGTTAGACTCAGTATCGATAGTGGCAAATCTTCATCCAGCAACCACCGCAGTTACGGACGGGATTTGCCTCAGCTATCTGCATCCAGATTGAATCCCGATTAACTTGCAAAAGTTAAAAATCGATAGAACTATGATATACTATGTTAAGGAGCATGGTTTTTGATTAATTCCCCAGCGCTCTAAAAGTATATTTATTTCTGACAAGGACTCAAAACTTTCTGATGTTAGATAAGCTAAATGCGGTCAGTCAAAGGCTCGGTCCCGGCCTCCGCCAGGTACTCGGCAATCTGGCTTGGCTGTTGACAGACCAAATTTTGCAGATGGCTCTGGGTCTGCTGGTGGGAGTGTGGGTAGCTCGATATCTGGGCCCGGCACAATTTGGCTTGCTCAATTATGCGAGCGCCTTTGTGTCGCTGTTTTCCTCAGTGGCGACAATGGGATTGGGTACTCTGGTAGTGCGCGATATTGCTCGCAATCCCGACTGCAAAGAAGAGACTCTGGGGACTGCTTTCGCCATACAATTTGTAGGGGGAATCATCACTTTGCTGTTAACGGTGACAGTGATTTCTATATTGAACCCCAATGAGATTTTAACTCGCTGGTTGGTGGGGATTATCGCCGCCGGAACGATATTTCAGTCCTTTGAAACCATAAATTTTTGGTTTCAGTCGCAAGTTCAATCTAAGTATACGGTTGTTGCTAAGAATTCCGTATCTTTACTGGTGGCAGCACTGAGAATTGGATTGATTCAAATCAAAGCACCGTTGATTGCTTTTGCTTGGCTGAGGTTGGGAGAGGTGGCTTTCGCTGGTGTGGCGATCGCACTTGTCTATCAAAGCAGGGGAAATGATTTAAAACTGTGGCGAGTGAGTTGGCTGCGAGGCAAAGAACTACTTCAAGAAAGTTGGCCCCTGGTACTGTCTGGCTTGGCAGTTTTTATTTATTCCAAAATCGATCAAATTATGCTCGGTTCTTTAAATAAAACTGAATTGGGATATTACGCAGTTGCAGTCAAAGTGTCAGAAATTTGCGATTTTTTGCCCATGATTATTGCTTCTTCTATTTTCCCCAAACTGGCCAACTTAAGAGCTAAAAATTACGGCGAATATATAAAAAAGTTTCAGATTTACTCCGATTCTATGTTACTTTTGTGGTTGGGGGTTGCCTTACCAATCTCTCTGCTGGCTCCTTTCATAATCCAGATCCTTTACGGCGAGCAATACGCAGCTTCAGCTAGAGTGCTGTCAGTTTACGTTTGGGCTCAATTCGGGAGCAACTTCGGTATAGCTAGAAATGCCTATTTTGCTCTGGAAGGTCAACTTCGATATGGTCTTTACTTGACGGTTGTCGGTTCAATATTTAATATAGTATTGAACTCTCTGCTAATTCCTACTTATGGAGCTTTTGGAGCAACGGTGGCAACTTTGATAACTTATTTATATGTAATTATTTTAGTCAATTTTTTCATTAAAGAACTAAGACCTTTTGGTAATTTAATTCTAAATTCGCTAAATGTATACAAGGCGGCTTCCCGCTTGATAGGATTGATCAGATGATTAAAATTAAACCAAACATCGAACACCGATCGCACTGTCCCTATTCTGGCAAGGTACTCAAACCTGTCAAAGTATTGTGGCAAGGCACCCACGTCTGTGTTGTGTCTGAGTCTCCCGACGGCGGCGAAATCATTGACGAGTTGAGAATTGGTCACGCTGCTAAAACTGCTTACAGCATTAACTTAGCTCAAGGAAAAACTTTTGGTGATGACAAATATGCGGAAGAATTTTTAGCAAAACCTTTGCTCAAGTCTCTGCAAAATCCTCAAGCCGAACAGCTAGAAATTTCTCAAGAAATTTTCAAATCTTACGATCGGGTAATCGTATTAAACTGCATTGATTATCTTTACGGACACAGCCTTTTAAAGTTGCTGAACGCACAGAGGCATTTAGAATCTAATCCAGATTTTGGTTTGATTGTCATAGTCCAAAAATTTATGAGGTGGATGGTTCCCGAAGGAGTTGCCGAAGTCTGGACAGTGCCTATATCACTTAAAAATGGCGGATGTTACTATCCCAGCTTTGCTGAGTTTGTCAGTCAACAAATAGAACGTTTTGATGAAGTTTACGTCAGTGAAGCATATTCTCACCCCAGCCAATTTGATATTAGTAAATTTACGGGAGTTGCCAAACATGACTTTAACACATCTGAATATAAAATTACTTTTGTTTGGCGGGAAGATCGTCTGTGGTGCAATAAATGGCTGTTTCAAGTTTGCCGAAAGCTAAAGCTGCTGCAAATTCCTTTAACTATTCAAAATTGGAACGTGCGGAGGTTGTTTGCAAAGATGAAAAAACTGCTACCTTCAGCTAAATTTGCAGTTGCAGGTTTAGGGAGAAGCACTAATTTTCCTGAGTGGATTGAAGATTTTCGGGTGGAGAAGTTTGATGAAACAACTGAGCGAGAACTGTGTCAGGTTTACTCACAAAGTCGGTTGGCCATTGGTATTCACGGTTCCAATATGCTATTACCGTCGGGTCACGCTGGTATGACGATCGATATGATCGAGGAAAGGTGGGGAAACTTTGCTCAAGATATTTTATATCAAGAATCAGACCCCAGACTGTCTTCGTTTCGCTATCGATATCTGCCACTTCAGACTAGCTTGAGTAACTTAGCACATATTGCTTCAGAAATGATTCTCAAGCGATTGGATTTCTATTTTCACATGATGGGCGATTCCCTTCGGGATAGCTTCGCTTCACGGCTTTAATTAACCTCAAACTTTAAAAACAACAGGAGATATACGCCATGAACAACAGCGGCTCTGTTTACATAGTTACTGGAATGTGCTGTGATGAAGAAGGTCAGGAAAGTAAATATCCCCAGGGATCTGATGCTAAATCCTCATCGGAAAAATTTCAATCAGTTTACTGGCGATGTGCGGTGGTATATTTTGCTTCGAGCGTTAGAAATAACCCGGAAGCTGAGCATATCTTATTTACGAATGCCGATCGCGTTCCAAATATTGAAAGCTTTAACACCGTTGAGTTTTTCGACAAAATCGGAGTTAAAGTTGTCCAGATTCCATTTACCTATCAGCCGCCGCTGGAATACTTCCACGCATTCAGAAGTACGTTTTTTAAGTTTGACATTATTAAGTACTTGAAAAACCATTCAGAATTGGGCGATAGCTGCATTGCTTTGGACTCGGATTGCGTGTGGATAAACTCAGCAGATCGCACAATTGCCGATATCGAAAAACACGGTTTGACAACTTACGATCTAGAGGAACCAGATGACAAAATAATTAGCGGTTTAACCAGGCGGGAAATGCAGAAAATTTATCAAGAATTAGGCTATCAAGTAGACGATCCTCCCAAGTATTTTGGTGCAGAATTTATCGTTGGAAGCGGCAAACATATTAAAATATTGTCGGAGGAAATAGACTCTATTTGGAACATTTGCTTGCAAAGATATGCCGAAGGAAAAACCAAATTTAACACAGAAGAACAGATGCTCAGCTACATTTATAACAAGCTGGGATACGCTCGCAGCAGCGGCAACGCTTACTTCAATCGCATTTGGACATCGCATCTAATATATACGGCAACTGAGGCAGATCTAAACTTGGACGTGTGGCACTTACCAGCCGAAAAAGCATACGGAATTAAGCGACTGTTTGGACAAGTTGCTAATCCGAACTCGGATTTTTGGAATTTGCCTGTAGGAGAACAGTTTGCTAAATATGTTGCCGGTTATGTAGGCATCCCAAAACGCAATACTTCTAAGACTGTTCTGGATATGTTCGACAACAGAATGTCTGGCATAAAAAGGAGATTGTCGAAAGTAACAAGTGTTTTAAGTGCAAAATAAATAGCGGTAAGGTGCTTGTGGCGCACCCTACTAGATTCCCAGAAGGTAAGGTGCGCCACAAGCACCCTACTAGATTCGCAGCAATTACAATAGTGGAGTTGTGTAAATGTCTGATCTACAATTAAAGACACCAGTTGCTTTTATTATTTTCAAACGCCCGGAAGAAACTACTAGGGTATTTGCAGAAATTCGCAAAGTCAAGCCGCCTAAATTGTTAGTAGTTGCAGACGGGCCACGCCCCGACAAACCCGGAGAAGACGTGCAGTGCGCAGCAGCACGGGCTGTCATCGAGCAGGTAGACTGGGAATGCGAAGTTTTGCAGAATTATTCCGAAATCAATTTAGGCTGTCGCAATCGCGTTTCTAGCGGGTTAGATTGGGTGTTTGATACGGTGGAAGAGGCGATTATTATTGAGGATGATTGTTTGCCTGACAGTACATTTTTCTACTTTGCAGAAGAGTTGCTCGAACGCTACCGATACGACGAACGAATTATGTCAATATCTGGACAAAATGTTCAATTCGGAAAGCAGCGAACAGATTTCAGTTACTACTTTTCTCGCTACACTCACTGTTGGAGTTGGGCGAGTTGGAGGCGAGCTTGGCAGCACTATGATTTAGATATGAAGTTGTGGCCCCAAGTTCGGGAGGGCAATTTTTTGATGGATGTATTGGGAGATGCTCATGCTGCCAAAATCTGGACTAAAACTTGTCAGTTGTGTTACGAAAAAGCTATTGATACTTGGGATTTTCAGTGGACGTTTGCTAGTTTTATTCAAAATGGTTTAAATATTTTGTCTAATGTCAATTTAGCTGCAAATATCGGACACGGAACGGGGGGAACTCACACGGATGACCTCAGCAGTCCCTACAATAATATGCCTGTTGAACCGATCGCCTTTCCTCTGAAACATCCTCCGTTTGTGATTCGGGATGCGCAAGCCGATAACTTCACTCAGGATAGTTTATATGATTACGATCCGAAATTTGTCAAGAAAGTACAGCGAAAAATTAAACAATTTTTGAGAAAGTAAGTAAGCATGAGTTAAGGATGTTTTGATGAAAGTTTTGCTGGTAAGTCATTACGATATTAAAGGTGGTGCTGCGAGGGCGACTTATCGCCTGCACGAGGGTTTGCAAAGTATTGCGGTAAATTCCCAAATTTTGGTAAATGATAAGTCTAGTAATGATGAAAATGTGCGGTTGATGCCGCCAAAATTAGGAGAAAAGTTTAAGAGTCTCAGACCTAAATTAAATAGATTGCCGTTAAAACTTTATCCAAAACTAGGTAAGGTAATTTTTTCGCCACAATGGGTTCCTGATTCCTTGGCATCGGAAGTTGCTAAAATTAACCCAGATGTGATTAATTTGCACTGGGTTTGTGAAGGTTATATGCAGATTGAAACCCTCGCCAAGTTTAATAAACCGGTGGTTTGGACGCTGCACGATATGTGGGCGTTTACGGGTGGCTGCCACTACAGTGAAAATTGCGATCGCTACATGAATTCTTGTGGTGCTTGTCCGCAACTTCACAGCACTAAAGATACTGATATTTCTCGTTGGATTTGGCAGCGAAAAGCTCAAGGTTGGCAAAATTTGGATCTGAATTTGGTAACTCCGAGTAATTGGTTGGCTCAATGTGCGAAATCTAGTTCTTTGTTTAAGAAATATCCGGTTAAAGTAATTGCTAATGGTCTTGATGCTGAAGTCTACAAACCGCTGAACCGCCCGCAGGTGAGAGATAGTTTGAATTTACCTCAAAATAAACAGTTGGTGTTGTTTGGGGCGATGCAGGGAACAGACGATCGCTGGAAGGGTTTTTCGCTGCTAGTTCTGGCTTTGCAAAGCCTCAGTAAGTCGGGATGGCAAGACAAAATTGAACTTTTGGTTTTCGGTTCTTCTCAACCTGAAAATCCGATCGATGTTGGTTTTAAAACTCATTATCTCGGCCGATTGGAAGATGAAAGTTTAGCAAAAGTTTATGCAGCGGCTGATGTGATGGTTGTACCGTCGCGGTACGAAGCTTTTGGCCAGACGGCATCGGAAGCTTTGGCGTGTGGCACGCCTGTGGTGGCTTTTGATGTGACGGGATTAAAAGATATTGTCGATGGGCAACAAAATGGTTATTTAGCTAAACCTTATGAAACAGAAGACTTAGCGCGAGGAATTGCTTGGGTTTTAGAAGATCCCGACCGACATCAAAAGCTCTGTCGCAGCGCTCGCCTCAAAGTTGAAGAGAAATTTACATTAGAAGTGCAAGCTCGCGCGTACAAAAACCTATATGAAGAAATCTTGCAAGCAGCTAATGGTGTTGATTGAAGAAAGCCAGGATGACTAGTGTATTTGCTGAGAAGGCGAGGTGCTGATTTATACAACGACAGTTGACGCAATTACGATCGGTGCCAAGTAGGGAAATCACCAAATAAATTAGCAAATTGGGTTTATGAGCGAATATAGCGGGGCACTGAGTGATGAAGAATACAGTTGGTAACGATTCTGATGGTGGCCCGGTTTTAAAATAAATAAATTTCTCATTAAATCTCTTGATAGTGTGGTCAAGTTAAGTTAATAATTGAATAGGACTCGAACTCGATCGGTATTGCCGATCGTCCGAGGACAAGTTTTTACTCGTTAGCCCAATCTTTTAGATAAATGGAGTACACCAGTATAGCAGTCCTGATCACTTGTCACAACCGCAAGTTAAAGACGTTAGTCACTCTAGAGTCGCTGTTTAACCAAACATTAACAAGTGAAATTGCACTCAGCGTTTATCTGGTAGATGATGGCAGTACTGATGGCACGTCTGAAGGAGTACAGCAAAAATATCCTCAAGTCAAGCTTTTTTCGGGAGATGGCAATTTATTTTGGAATGGAGGCATGCGGATAGCTTTCAGCGAAGCCATGAAAGACGAGCCCGATTACTACCTCTGGCTCAACGACGATACGGTACTCGCTCCAGAGGCTTTAAATACGCTGCTGACAACCAGCCGCGAGTTATTTGAACAAGGAGAAAAAAAGGCGATCGTTGCCGGCTCTACTTGTGACCCGGATACTGGTGATTTTACTTACGGCGGTATAGTTAAAATTACCCCGTTGCTTCCCTTTAAATTTCGCTTTCTCAAACCTACAAAAGCACCTCAATCTTGTGACAGCATGAATGGCAACTGCGTTCTGATTCCTCGCAGCGTCGTTGACATTGTAGGCAACCTAGATCCAGCGTTCATTCATTACTTATCAGATTGGGAATACGGTTTGCGTGCTCGACAAAAAGGCTGTACAGTTTGGATAGCTCCGGGCTATCAAGGAATCTGTTCGCCGAATCCGCAGTCTACAAAAGTAGCTGCTGCTAATATAAGTGAAGGCTTGCAAAAAATGAATCAACCCAAAGGTTTAGCATTTCAAGATGCTACCCTTCAACCCTGGGAAGAATGGAAATTGTTTGCTCAGCGTCACGGTGGTTTATTGTGGCCGATTTATTGGTTGCTACCTTACAGAAGGTTAGTTTGGTTTTCAGTTTTGAGCAAACTGGGATTGACTAAAAACAAAACTCCAGGTGAATAGGATGGTTGACAAAAATGAAGTTCGCATCGCTTGGCTCGTTCCTTCTGCAGAGTTTGGGGCCTATTGGCCGCCTGTTTTGCATGAACTCAAAAAACTAATTCCGAACACGATTTTTTATACAGGTCGCCTCTGGCCTCGCTACGATCCGGAAGCTCCTGGTACAGAAGCAGTCGAAGTTGTGGGAGATACACAATTCATCACCACCCAAGAGATCAAAACGGGGTACAGTCGTGGTTATATTAAGGCTACTCCTGGGATTATTTTTCCTCTTTTGAAATTCAAGCCCCAGGTCATTTTTGCTAGTGGATTTTCGATCTGGACATTGGTAGCTATAATTTTTAAGCCTATAGGAAAATGGCGACTGGTTTTAGTTTATGAAAGTAGTTCCCCGAATGTAGACTTTCGAGATTCTAAGGTGCGCTCGACGATTCGACGCTGGATGGGTAAATTTGCTGATACCTTTGTTTCTAATAGTCGCCGAGGTAAAGAATATTTGGTAGAAGTGATTGGGGCCGCCGAAAGTAAGATATTTGCTCAACCTTACATGGTTCCTGATGCTAAAGCTTTGGTACAAAAGTTAGAAAATAATAAGTCTATTTCCTTGTCATTTCCCAAGCCAATTTTTCTGTGCGTGGGTCAAGTAATTTCCCGCAAAGGGATTAAAAATCTGTTAGAAGCTTGCACAATTTTGCAAAGCCAGGGATACTCGAATTACACAGTCATTATCGTTGGAGACGGGGAACAGCGATCGGAACTAGAAGCACTTACAAAAGAAGAAGGTTTAGAAAAACAAATTGTTTGGACAGGGTGGATTGAATACGGATACTTGGGATATTATTTTCTAGAAGCTGATGTGTTTATTTTTCCTACGTTAGAAGATACTTGGGGAATGGTGGTGCTAGAAGCGATGGCATTTGGTAAGCCTGTTTTGTGTTCAAAATGGGCTGGGGCTTGCGAAATGATCGTTGAAGGTGAAAATGGTTATATTTTTGATCCCTATCAGTCGGAAAGTATGGCAAACGCGATGCGGGACTTGATTGATTGCCCAGAAAAGTTAGTGAGGATGGGCCAAAAATCCCAGCAACTGATCGCTGAACATACACCCGAAAATGCTGCGAAATTAATAGCAGATGTGACTTCGCTAGTATTGGAGAAAAGTTGATGAAAATTCTTTTATCTGCGTTTGCTTGCGAACCTAATCTCGGCTCCGAAGAGGGAGTAGGATGGCATACTGTTATCCAATCTGCTAAACATCACGAAAGTTGGGTATTTACTCGCACGTTTTGTCGATCGTACATTGAAGCAGAACTAGAGCGGAACCCAGTGCCCAACCTGCACTTTGTTTATTTCGATCCCTTTGGGTGGAGCGAAGATTGGAAGGGGAGACAAGGATTGCTGCAACTTCACTACTATCTGTGGCAAATCTGGGCTTATTTTATCGCTCGCAAGCTCGATCGCGAAATCGGTTTTGACTTAGTACATCACGTAACTTATGTCAAGCATTGGTCTCCAAGTTTCCTGGCGCTGTTGCCGCATCCTTTTATTTGGGGGCCTGTGGGGGGTGCAGAAGCAGCACCAAAGCCTTTTTGGCAAGATTTTAGCCGCCGCGGCAAAATTTACGAAACGCTGCGAGCATTGGCTCAAAGCGTAGGAGAACGCGATCCGTTTGTGGGTCTGACGGCGCGCCGCAGTGCCGTGGCGCTGGCAACTACGGAAGAAACCGCAGCCAGACTGCGATTTCTCAAAGCAAAAAACGTGAAGATTTTCTCGCAAGTCGGTTTGTCGCAGCAGGAAATTCAAGAACTCGAGCAATTTCCCACCCCGCCGGAGCAACCAATTAGATTCATCAGTGTCGGTCGTCTCTTACACTGGAAAGGGGTGCACTTGGGACTCCGCGCATTTGCTGAGGCGAAGCTGGAACAATCGGAATACTGGATTGTGGGAGACGGCCCGGAAAGGCAGCGTTTGGAAGCTTTGGTAACAGAATTGGGACTGGCAAATAAAGTATTTTTTTGGGGAACGTTATCTCGCACTGAAACTCTTTCTAAAATGGGGGAGTCTCACGTTCTCCTCCATCCAAGTTTGCATGACTCTGGCGGTTTTGTCTGCACGGAAATGATGGGGGTTGGCCGTCCGACGATTTGTTTGGATTTGGGCGGGCCGGCTACTCAAGTGACGGCCCAAACGGGCATTAAAGTGGCTGCTACTGAACCAAACCGCGCTGTGCAAGGTCTAGCAGAAGCTATAGTGTGTTTAGCCCAGGATCGGGAATTGCGATCGCGCTTGGGTCGAGCGGGTCAAACGCGCGTCCGGGAAATCTATGATTGGAATATCAAAGGTAAATTCTTTGCCCAATTGTGCGAAGATATAGTCATCGAAAATCAGGATAACTTCTGATTTGTTGGATCGCACAAAACAAAGAAAACTATATTTTTTTAGGCGGTGAAACGTGGGCGTTGCAATCATTACGGGTTCGGCGGGTTTAATTGGCTCTGAGGCGTGTAAGTTCTTTGCCAAACAAGGCTTAGATATAGTTGGCATCGACAATAATATGCGCGAGTTCTTTTTTGGTGCTGATGGTTCTACAAACTGGAACCGCCAACTCCTCGAAAACTCCTTGGGTACTAAGTATAATCACTTAGCTGTGGACATTCGCGACTATGAAGCCATTATCAAGATTTTTCAGCGGTACGGGGAGTCGGTCGAGTTAGTAATTCACACAGCAGCCCAACCGAGCCACGATTGGGCTGCCCGCGATCCTCAAATAGATTTTACCGTCAACGCTAACGGTACTCTCAATCTTTTAGAAGCAACTCGCTTGTACAGTCCTAAAGCGGTTTTCATTTTCACTTCTACCAATAAAGTATACGGCGATACACCCAACAAATTGCCTTTAATTGAATTAGAACATAGGTGGGAAATTGAACCCGGCCATACTTACGAAACCGGCATTAGGGAAGATATGTCAATCGACCAATGCCTGCACAGTTTGTTTGGTGCTTCTAAGGTAGCGGCTGACGTTTTAGTTCAAGAATACGGTCGATATTTTCAGATGAACACCGCTTGTTTTCGTGGTGGCTGCCTGACAGGACCAAATCACTCGGGAGCTCAATTGCACGGCTTCCTCGCTTACTTGATGAAGTGCGCCGTGACGGGAACTCCTTACACCGTGTTTGGCTACAAAGGCAAGCAAGTCCGCGATAACATTCATAGCGCTGATTTAATTGCGGCTTTTTATGAATTTTATAAAGCTCCCAGAAGTGGCGAAGTTTATAATACAGGAGGAGGCAGGTACAGCAACTGTTCGATGTTAGAAGCCATCCAGATGTCGGAAGAAATTGCCGAACGCAAATTCAATTCGACTTATGCTGAAGGGAATCGCATTGGCGATCACATTTGGTGGATTAGCGACAATTCAAAATTTGCCAGTCACTATCCTGACTGGAAAATGAAATATAACGTTAAACAAATCCTACAGGAAATTTATGAATATAACCGCGAGCGTTGGGTGAAAGAAGGGTCGAATGATTGAGCAGGACAAAAAGAATGTGCATGGGAATTTTGGGGTAAACGATTGAATACAACGTTAAACAAATATTAGGGGAAAATTATGAGTGTAACCGCGAGCGTTGGCTTAAAGGGGTGTTCCATGATTGATAAAGGTAAAAAGAATTTACTCGGTGTGTTCGTTAATGCCGTTAATTATGAAGCGGCTGTTAGCAAAATTCTGGCGGCAGCCAGCGCCGGAAAACCAATGTCAGTTTCGGCTTTAGCTGTGCACGGGGTAATGACTGGAGTTCTAGACAGCACTCACCGCTATCGTCTCAATCACTTTGACTTAGTATTGCCAGACGGACAGCCGGTCAGGTGGGCGTTAAATTTGCTCTACCATACCAAATTGCCCGATAGAGTCTGCGGGCCGGATACGATGTTAAAAATCTGCGAACGTGCGGCAGAAGAAGGATTATCTATCTATTTGTACGGCTCTAAAGCTTCTGTACTGGAGGATTTATCTCGCAATCTCTGCCAGCGTTTTCCCGGGTTAATTATTGCTGGAACTCAGCCTTCTAAATTTAGGAAGCTCAAGTCGCGGGAAGAGAAACAGGAAATTGCGCAGCAAATCCGCAACAGCGGTGCAGCAATTACTTTTGTCGGTTTGGGATGTCCGCGACAAGAAGTCTGGGCTTACGAATACCGGGACGACTTATCAATGCCGCTGATTGCTGTAGGTGCTGCTTACGATTTTCATGCGGGTACTTTGGCTAAATGTCCTGAGTGGTTATCTAAGATAGGTTTGGAATGGCTGTTTCGGCTGATGAAGGAACCCAAGCGCCTCTGGAAGCGCTATGTTTTTTTGAATCCGCTTTATATGTGGCTGTTTTTGCTGCAAGCTTTGAAAATAAGACAGTTCGACCCCACAGACGCCACGCCGCCTGTAGAAGAAGTATTGTATGGTTGAAATTTCCCGCTCTGTGGTGAATTGTCAGTTTTCACTAATAAACAGCCAACAGCCAAAAGTAGAAGTAATAATTAATTATTTTGACTTTCGACTTTAAACTTGTGACTATGGGAATCTAGAATTAATGGGTTGTTTTTTGTAATTTTTGTTTGGCTTGCTTTGTAACTTACTGTCTAGGTAACAGAGGAAGTGTCAGCCTTCCTTGTGGTATCATTTTGATGACTCGCTCTAGACAGCTAGCGCAGTCGCAGCCTCAAGTTATGGTGGTGAGGTTTCCTATTTGGTCAGAGTTGATTTCTGGCAGAGAGGATTGGCTTTGGTCTTGATTTATTCCTGGATTGACTTGGATTTCGTCATTGGGTTCAATGCTTTTATTTGGGGAAATTGGGGTGCTAGGATTAGCGGGATTTACCGCTAAGAGCATTAAGGCTAAAGAACCGCAACAGCTCAGCAAAGCCACTAGGTTTTTGTTCGCGATAAATTTCCAGTAGACGTTCAAGATTTTAGTTTAACAGATCGATTTGAGGCGATCGCATAAAATTTCACTTTTTATTTGAGATTGCTTGTTTGTATTGAAAGTCCGCCTGCGCGGACTTTCAAGTTTGGGAAGAAGTCTAGTATAAATTCAGGCTTTGGTATGTTTGTGGGAAAATTAAAAATATTCGAGCCGATCGACCGCGCGGCTCTACAATTGATGGTATTGCTGAGTTGGGCGATCGGGTTTTTGCTCTCCAGGGGCGATCGATCTTTACCGAAAGTGCGCGATTAAAGCTTGCAAAACAAACAAGTAGGCGCGAGAGATACTGCTTTTATCCTGACTTTGGGCCGCCCAATGCATCGGGTTCGCCCAGAAGCAAATCTGCACGTCGAGCCGCCTTTGCCTGGAAAAATTAGTTGGTCTCGGCGGCCGCTGGTATATACTCTGATAGCGCCTCCTCAGTACGTGAAGCGCAGCTATCGGGCTCTTAATCGCACTTATAAAATTTAATTGCAAAAAGCGCGGGAGAAACTAGGTTTTGACAAACAAGGAAATGCGATCGCACCGTTTGTCAGTCAAATTAGCACGCGCGATCGAGTTTTTGTTTACAAACCCACAGAAGCCGCAGAAAAAGAGCGGTTAATTCTTTACAATCTGACCCGCCAACAAAAAATTATCCTCACTTCTGAGAACTTAGTAGTTAAAGATTTTAGAATTTACCCGGCGGGCGATCGCATTTTATTTTCTGCTAGCGAATGCTCGAAATACAAGCGCGGTTTGTACGAACAATCTTTGTATGCCGTAACCACAGGCAGAAGTTCCGATCCGGATCAAAAACCAGGCACTATCCACGAGATTTTAGGCAATCAAGACTACGAAAATCTCACATTCAACATCATTTCCGGTTACACCGGAATGATGTTGACGGTTGACTGTTGACGGTTGACTGTTCACGGCGTCAACAGTCAACCGTCAACAGTGAACTCGAATTTACTATTCCGATGCTAACGGATTTGATATGATAGGTCTGCCGACGGCAAGGATCTCGCTGTTGGGCGGGCCAAGAGGGGCAATGCAGAAGATATTGGTTTGTGGGTGCCGAGGCCGGAAATTTCCCCGATTCCCCAGGGGCTGTTGAGTCGCGCGGCCGGAGAATTGGCGTGAAGCGAAGCTATCCCCTCTTAATCGCCCAGACAGTGCAACTTTAGCCAATCCCCAAGCAGACGGCATCGCTATTTTATCCCTGACACCAAACGTCAAACCTTTAGACTTCATACCATCTTTTCGTAGAGTTTTTAGCTTCACTCCCGAGGGCAGACAATCGGCAATGCTGAAGTACAACAGCGATTTTACCCAATCAATATTTTTAGTAACAAATTAGGGATTACAAAAAGAATTTATCCGCACCGCCGGAGAATTCCTCAACTGTCACTTTGATCCCATAAATTCTCAGCTTTACTGCTTGTTAACCCGGCGCAAGCCCGGGAAAGATTTTCATGAGAAACTCACCCTCGAAGCAATTGATTTGCCGACATTTGCAGTAAAACCCCTGTTAGTTTTGCCCGACCAAGTGGAGACAAAAATGAGTTGGTCGCCCGACGGGTTAGAATTGCTATTATACCGGGTAGTTGCCAAGGAATCGGCACCAGTCACAAGAGATTTGAGAACAGATGGTCTAAGTGCGATCGCCCAGTCGAGTTTGATGCTATTAACTTTGAAAAAAACATCTAAATTTAATGGCGATCCATCACCTCAACCATTGCCTTTACCAGACCTCCGGCCTCAGTGGCTACCTTAATCAAACTTGTTTCAATCATAGGCAAAAGGATTCTTAAGGCAGTTAACAGTACGCCAAAACCGGATCGGGATCGTCGCATAATTGACTTTCGGTGGCTTGATTAGCCCGCATTGAGTAGGCAATAACCTGGTGCCTATGTTCTACGCCAGCTTTAAAAGTCTTCTCAAATTTGTGCTAATGAATCTTTATATTTTCTCTGTCTATTATAAAGACGATCGCAATTTTAGGGTGAATTTGGTTTAAATAAAGTGCAATTTATCAGTATGTGTACTAAAACACGATCCTCAAACTGCTTCGAGCTAGCAAGAACGATCGCGATTTCCGAATACGGCGATACAAATGCTTTAAACCATAGATTTATGACAAAGTTATTTATGTTTTATATAAATACATAAATTGTCACATGGCAATCATATTTCTTCACCATTAACAAGGCGAACGAGAAGGAATAAAAAAACAAATTTTACTCCTTCTCTCTTCGCTAATGCGAAGCCTTGATGCTGAACTTTTCTTTGATAAACCGGATATAAAAATGCCTGAAAGTAGACTGAATCACCCGCGGCATACCAAAGTCAATCGGCACCAGACTTTCCGGCAACTTCCAATCCCAAACCTTGAGAGTTTCCGGCTGCAAAAGCGGAAAATCTATCGCCTCTAAATTCGAGCAAAGTCCCAATCTCATCGCCGCAGCTACAGTGGGAACCGCCGCCGGATCGGCATTAATAATTTCAACTAAAGTTCGATCCAAAGCAAACACATCGTCAGACGCGCCCAAAATTCCCAAAAACTTAGGTTCGCCGCCGCTTGGCCCGTTACCTTCGTGACCGATAATGCCATCCAAAATCGTCAAATTTGGGTTAATTGCCCGGGCAGTTTCTACTAGCATTTCACCGAATCTGGCGCTATCTTTCCCAGCTTCCATGTGCCACCAAGCCTTCATTTTACCAGGCACGCAGCCGAACAAATTTTTCACGCCCATTGTCACGGTTAATTGAACGTGAGATTTGAGTTTTGGCAGATTAATCACTACATCTGCTTCCATGGCTTCTTTGCAAAGAAGCAGATGATTGAAATCTTCGCTGACAGTTTCGTAGCGTTTTCCTTGAAACTCAACTACTGGCAAATTCAGTTCTTCCAACAGCGGCAAATAACCGTTGGCTTTGGCTACACCCCTGGCGCTACCAAAAGCTGGACTATCACCTAAAAATGGTTTTCCTCCCGCTTCAATGACCATTTTAGCCACGCAGTAAACCAATTCCGGGCGGGTGACGCATTCTTTTGTAGGGCGAGAACCTGTCAGGAGATTGGGTTTGAGTAAAACCCGATCGCCCGATTTGACAAAAGCCGAGATTCCGCCCCAGGGTGCCAGCAAACTTTCTAAAGATGCTTGCAAGATTTGGCGATCGTATGAATTGGCACGAATTAAACTAACAACAGACATAATTTTTAATTCTTTTCTCAGGGAAATGGGGAATTAGGAATTGGGGATTTTTCCGGGGACTTACGTACAAATTCTATATGTAGGGTGCGCCTTGCGCACCTTACCGCTTGTCAGCTATTACTAATCACCGATTACCAATTACCCCTTACCGATAACTAGCAACTCGGTTTAAGTATTCGTTGTCAATCTACCAACCGCAGCCCGCTGCATGGTACTAACTCGCAGCGAGTTAGAGAATACTCCTTGACCTTGCAGTTCAGGGATAGCAGGTTTAACTTCCACTTTCACCAACCGGGCCGTGCAGATAAAAACCGTTTGATCTACTAAATGAAAAGTCAACCAAGGTTGATTTAACAAATGCAGCACTTCCTCTTGAAATTCTTGTGCAGGTATCGGGATAGTAAAGGTTTCCGTGTGACCTTCCACATAATGGAATGTCACTTGAGTTGTGTTCTCTTTATCTTGAGTTAATTTGCCAAAAGAACCTGCGCGCATAAATTTTGCTCCCCAACTTTAGACTATAAAAAAATTCAGAATTAAATCTCAAAAAATTGAATTCTGAATTGTTTAACTTTAACCAGTGACAGGGCTTAAGCCGAGCTCATAAGGCAGAATGCAGAATAATTATATCGAGTTCAGCATTCTAGTTTCTACCTGATACCTTCTTGAGCCTAAACGTTAGCAGAAGATGCCGGCATCGCACTCATTTTCTCTAAATCTAGAACTTTTGCCAAGTCTTCTGCACTCATTAAACCCCTTTCTAGCACAATTTGCCGCAAAGATTTGCCCGTTTCTAGAGATTCTTTGGCGACGGCGGCGGCGTTGAGATAGCCGATGTGAGTGTTGAGGGCGGTAACGAGGGCGAGACTGCCTTCTGCGTAAGCGAGACACCGATCGCCCTTTGCTTCTATTTTTGCGAGGCATTTGCTGCTCAGGGCGCTGATGGTATTGCCTAAAATTTCGATGCTGTGAATGAGATTGTAGGCGATCAGGGGCATCATCACGTTCAATTCTAATTGTCCCGCTTGGGCGGCGAGGGCGATCGCGCTATCGTAACCCATAACTTGAAAACAAACCATCGATGTCATTTCTGCCATCACAGGGTTGTATTTTCCCGGCATAATTGACGAACCCGGTTGCACAGGAGGCAGTTGAATTTCTTTCAAACCCGTTTTCGGCCCTGAGTCCATCAAACGCAAGTCGTGGGACATTTTAACGCAATCCTGAGCGAGATTTCGCAGTGCACCGGACACATTTACAAACGGTGCCATACTCTGCATAGCTGCCATTAAATGCCTTGCTGGTTTCAGGGGTTGGTCGATTAATTCTGAGAGAATTTCAGCAACTTTTTGACAGTATTCAGGGTGAGTGTTTAAGCCTGTTCCTGCAGCACTTCCCCCCAATCCCAGGGATGTCAAATCATCGGCTGCCCTGTCAATTCTCAAGGTATGTTCTCTGAGAATTTGCGCCCAAGCGCCGAAGGTATCGCCGAGTCGAACCGGCACAGCATCTTGCATATGAGTGCGGCCGGATTTAACAATATCTTTGAATTCTTCGGCTTTGTTTTCTAGGGCGAGTACGGCATCCGCCAAAGCCGGAAAAAGAGTTTTTTCTAAGGCCAACAATCCGCCGATCCGAATCGCAGTCGGAATCACATCATTTGTCGATTGACCGTAGTTTACATGATCGTTAGGACTAACGCGCTTGTAGTTGCCTTTTTCCTCGCCCATAATTTCCAAAGCGCGATTTGAAAGAACTTCATTAACGTTCATGTGGTGAGAAGTTCCGGCGCCGGCTTGGTAGACATCAACTACAAATTGATCGCGCAATTGGCCAGCTAGGATTTCATCTGCTGCTTGGACAATGGCTTGACTGATGTCTTGGGGAATGCAGCCGAGTTCGCCATTGGCTATCGCCGTTGCTTTTTTAATTAAAACACAAGCATCAACGTAGGTTGATAAAGGCTTAATGCCGCTAATCGGGAAATTTTCAATAGCCCTTAGAGTTTGGATGCCATAATAGACATTAGATGGGATTTGTTTGTCTCCCATAGAGTCGCTTTCGGTGCGGTAGCTGATGGTTGGGTGTTCGCTCATATCGCTTTGTTTGTGATGATTAGGAATTGGGATTTTTTTTACCGCTGCTGACTGTCACTGCTGTTTTACCGCGTCGGCGGACTCAGTAACATACAAGTCACGATTGTAAATAATTATCTCACACTCCGAGTTAAATCTCAAAACTCAAATTTTTAATTAATATTCTTACGGAAATTTGTGAAGAGTAGTTGTGTAATTACGACTTTTTTAGATGACCTAATTTTGTACTTTATTAGAGAAATTTTGCCTGTTAATAATAAATATTAAACCCTCCTTCGGATTTTTGTAACAAAAATTCAAATTACAAATCGGGGAAAGTTGTTATATTTGGTAGCACAAACAATTTTGCAACAGGCGAATTGCCAAAAATTATGCCGCGTTACCAAAACCTAGATGATGTTACTACCCTCCAAGAGGCACTCGAAGGAATAATTGTTGAAGATTTAAAAAAGCTGAATGCACTGTTGTCGGGCGATCGTAAATTAACCCGCAAAGCTGACCTGGTTGCTGGGATTAAAGAGCAAATGCAGGGACAAAAACTTAAGCAAGTTTGGGCGCAATTAGATGACCTGCAAAAAGCGGCAGTAGCGGAAGTTATACATGGGTCAGGTGGTTGCTATGATGCCGATGTATTTGTGGCAAAATACGGACAAGAACCAAACTGGGGAAAGAGCGATCGCTATGGATACAACCGAGAACCATCCATACTATGCTTGTTCTTCTACGGCACTGCGATACCCTACGATCTTGAAGAAAAGTTGCTGAAGTTTGTGCCAAAACCCCAAGCAGCTTCCTTAAATCTGGTTGGCGATCTACTGCCAGATATTTTTACTATACGTGTAGAAAAATATAGCTTTCGTACATCTAAAAAAGAGGTATACGAGTACGAACTTCCCTTGACAATTATTGAAATGGAACGGGCAGCCCCAAAGGATTTGGAAGCAGTTTTGCGTCTGATTCAGTCGGGCAAAGTTGCCGTTAGTGAGAAAACCGCATTACCTGGTGTCACAACTCTGAAAGCGATCGCCGCCGTATTGCAAGGGGGTGATTTTTATAACGACGAACAGCGCAAAGCTACCGTGGAAAAGGGCGATATATTCTACGAGGTTGGTAACATCAAATCCTTTGCTTGGGCCGCGATCGCCCAAGCGAGCAAATTCGCCGAACAATCGGGCAAAAAGCTAGTTTTAACCAAAGCGGGACAGAAAGCTTTGCAAGAATCACCTACTAAAGGTTTACAGACAGCATGGAAGCGCTGGTTAAAAACAAACACTTTTGATGAATTTCGCCGCATTGATGTGATTAAAGGACAAACAGGCAAGGGCGCGCGCGGCATGACAGCGACGGCGGGGCGGAGAGAGGCGATCGCCTCAATTCTAGCAGAATGTCCTGTCGGTAAATGGATTCTGTTTAGCGAATTTAGCAGGTATATGTTAGCAACGGGCAATCGGTTTGAAGTAACGCGCGATCCCGACACTCTCTATATTTCTGAATTTGGGTATGGTAACTTAGGATATTCGGGCAGCCACGATTGGCATATCCTGCAAGAAAGATATATGCGCTGCCTGTTGTTTGAGTATGTTGCTACCCTGGGAATAATTGATGTTGCCTATGCCGATCCGTCCCTCGTACCCAGCGATTTTGACGATCTTTGGGGAACGGATGATTTGAGATTTCTCAGCCGCTACGACGGCTTAATCTCTTTTCGCCTGACAGCTTTGGGGGCTTACTGTTTGGGATTGACTCACAATTACACCCCACCAGCAATTGAGTTCCGTCAAACACTCCGCGTACTGCCCAATTTAGATATTGTTGTAGCAGGAGAAGGCATCGCGACATCAGATGCGATCGTCCTCGATCTCTATACTAAAAAAGTTTCAGATGTCGTCTGGCAACTCGATCGACAAAAGCTATTTACCGCCATTGAAGCCGGATACCCGCTAGCAGAATTTAAAGAAGTTTTAGAGACAAGAAGTATCGAACCGCTACCCGAAACCGTAAAGCAATTTCTGACGGATGTTACAGAACGATCGAATAGTTTGCAAGATGCAGGAACTGTCAAGTTAATCGAATGTACTAACGCCCATTTAGCATTGTTGATTGCCAATGATTCCCGTACCAAAAAATTCTGTCAGCTAGCGGGCGATCGCACTTTGGCGGTTCCATTATTCCAGGAAACTAAATTTCGCAACGCCCTGCGGCAGATCGGCTACGTCTTACCCCAGCGGGATAAATAGTAATACCATTTCTCTAAAATTGTGCAACACTCTTCGACCCCCCCTAGCCCCCCCTTGCAAAGGGGGGGGACAAGAATACTGTTATTTCGTTTAAAATTGGTATAAGATAGTGTCCGGTGGTATCGATCGCACTCGCGCCAGGGTGAAGCAGTCGCATACAAATCCTGAAATTTATTGCAGGGACAATCGCCCGACTGCTTCACCCCTACAAGTATCTACAACCAATTAAAATTATCTGCGTTTATCTGCTTTTTATCTGCGATCGAAACAACCTATGAATTATGTTCCCGAAAATGCTTTGATCGTGCAAAGCGATCGATCGATCTTACTAGAAGTTCACGCTCCCACAGCACAACAGGCGCGAGAAGCGATCGCCCCCTTTGCGGAATTAATCAAAAGTCCCGAACACATCCACACCTATCGCATCACGCCCCTCAGCGTGTGGAATGCACGGGCGGCGGGAATGCCAGTTGAAGACGCGATCTCCGCTTTGCGAAAGTATGCCAAGTATCCCATTCCTGAGTCCGTAGCGCAAGAAATTGAACTGTTGGGGGCGCGGTATGGATTAACTGTAATTGAAAGAATCGATGCGCGTCGCCCCGATTTACAACTGCGAATTGCCGATTTGCCCCTAGCGGAATTGCTGGTACGGGACGATCGCGTCAAACCAATGTTGGGCAAGCGCATCTCGGATCTTTGCTTTCAAGTCGATGCCGGGAATCGCGGCGTACTCAAGCAAGCTTTACTAGCGGTGGGCTATCCGGCAGAAGATTTGGCTGGATATGTCGAGGGTGCCGAATTAGGGATTTCTTTGCGCGATCGTACTTTAACGGACTTGCCCTTTAAGTTGCGTGCTTATCAACAAGAAGCAGCAGAGGCATTCTATCAGGACGGGGAGGTAAAAGGTGGAAGTGGCACGATCGTCCTACCGTGCGGGGCTGGTAAAACCATAGTCGGGATGTTAGCGATGAGTTTGGTAAAGCAAAAGACACTCATCCTCACCAGCAGTTTGACTTCTGTACACCAGTGGCGCAGGGAAATATTAGACAAAACGAGTTTAACTGAGGATGCGATCGCTGAGTACAGCAGTGTCACCAAACAGACGGCTGCTGTCACCCTATCGACTTACCAAATGCTAAGTTATCGATCGAATAAAGATGATGAATTCCCGCATTTCGAGTTGTTTAATGCGGAATCATGGGGACTGATTATTTATGATGAAGTCCATCTATTACCTGCACCGATATTTCGGATCACTGCTGAATTACAAGCACGACGCAGGTTAGGTTTAACTGCGACATTGATTCGCGAAGACGGGAAAGAAGGCGATGTATTCACGTTGATTGGGCCCAAGCGCTATGACGTACCTTGGCGCGAATTGGAGGGACAGGGATTTATTGCCACTGCGAATTGTACGGAAATCCGGGTCGCCCAAAATGAGGCCCAAAAAATGGCCTATGCCCTGGCGCCCCGCCGCCAACAGTTTCGCATTGCTGCTGAAAATCCGGGTAAGTTGGATATGGTACAAAGTTTATTGCAAAAAGAGGCGGGACATCGCATTTTAATCATCGGTGAATTTCTGGAACAGTTAGATGCGATCGCCAAAATTACCGAATTGCCTCTGATTACCGGGAAGACAAAACAGGCAGATCGCGATCGGTTATACGAAGCATTCCGTCACAAAGAGATTCCGGGATTAATTCTATCTCGCGTGGGCAATTTTGCCGTCGATTTACCCGATGCCGATGTGTTGATTCAAGTATCGGGAAAGTATGGTTCTCGCCAAGAAGAAGCGCAGCGCCTCGGACGAATCCTCCGCCCCAAACCCGACGGACACAATGCCAGCTTTTATACATTAGTCTCGCTACAAACTTGCGAGGAAGATTTTGCCCGACACCGCCAACTATTCCTCACCGAACAGGGCTACAACTATCGCATAGAAGTTCAAAAAGATGGTTAGTTAGCAATCGATAAATTCTTGGTAAAACTGCTCATGCAAACCTAAGAAATTATCCATCCCCTCCTTTGTCAGATACCCGCTCTTCTTACCAGTGTGCGGGTTTTCTACGTAGCTATAAATTACTTTTGAAACATTAGGATTCTCGCTCCACCTAATGTTGAACGCTGCATAGTTTGGGAAAAAGGTCATTGCTGCATAAGCATCAATGTGGTCATGTATCCACCATGCCAATGCTGTCCAATCTTGAGTGCGATCGTAGTAAGGGATGAATGATGTAACAACAATACATACTGTTGCTCCCATATACCCAGCTGAATCTTTTACGTCCCAGATATGTTCTGCATAGTTGGACTCATTACTGGCACAGTTGTACTGATTTTTATTCTCTGCTCCTTTGGTGTTCACCGCACAAGAACGATAGGCTGAGCGGATAAGCTGTGTTGCATCTAGATTGCCTATGGTATTAGAGAGGGAGAGGGGGTGAAGGGGAGAGGGGGAGAGGATTTGACGATTTTTGATCGGGACTCGAAATATACAATTTAAATGCACAACAGCTTACTAATCCGACCAAGCGCATCTTGAATTGGTTCAAGCACCCTCTCACACAAATTCTTTCCTGCTGCGATCGCCAAGTCAGGATCGCTAGGAATGTTAGGGATACCTTCAATTTGAGAGATTTCTGAATAAAGAAACTCACGCATGAAAAAACTCTTAGAGAGTTGAACCCGTCCTAGCTCTTCCAAAGCTTTAACAGTTTGTGGCTTTCTCATAGACTGAACTACAGCAATTAGAGGTGAATAGCTTAATGTTAAACACTGACAGATAATTTAGAAGCATTGTTTCAGCCCAAAGCGAAGCCAGCTAACTGATAATTGTACCGCAGATGCGGTACAATACATGATAAACTCTAAAAATACCGCAACTTTCCCATGTCTGTCTACCCCTTCTTACCCCCGTCGGAATCTCCTGTTCTCGATCGACGGCGCACCACCCGACTCAAACATCTTACTCGTCGCATTTAAAAAAGCGATCTTTGATTACTTGCTACTGACTCGTTTAAGTATGTAGGGTTTGTTCGGCCCCAAAAAACAGCCCACCTTCAACGATTAAAACCAAAGAGGTGAGGAACTTCGAGCAGTTATATTGTTGAACTGGCTATAATCAAGAAAGCTCTCACTTTTGAGAGTCTCGATCAAATATGTAGGTAATGCAGAAATCTAACAAAGCTGAAGGGTAAAAATCCCATGAAACCAACTCTTAATAATATCGAAAAAGCCGTGTCCGAAAAATTGCGACTTCTGTCGAGAGAAAAACAAGAAGAAGTGCTCGATTTTGTGCAATTCCTCTTGTACAAATCACAACCGACAAAGCAGTTTAGCATAAGTTCAAAATCTAGCACTTCGCCAACAGAAACACTGTCCAGCCGGGTACTCAAATTACTACTACAGAGAAAGCCGTTGAGCGTAAGTTCAGAATCTAGCACTTCGCAAACAGAAACACCGCCCCTCAAGCGCTCGCTACTAGACGGCGAAGACTATTTAATTGACCCAGCTATTACTCGCAGTCATGATGCTTTTTTGAAAGGTTACGCACCCGAAGACGAAGGACTTTATGACGACTATTGAACCTGGTGATTTTTGGGTGGCAAATATTCCTTTTACAAACGGCACAGGCTCTAAAAAACGCCCCATACTTTTGCTGTGGTTGGATGGCGAGGATGTGGTAGCAGCCGCCGTCACCTCTGCCCAACCCCGCAGCCCAACTGATGTATTTGTTAATGATTGGTCTGTCAGCGGTTTGCGCGTTGCTTCAACAGTGCGTTTGTTTAGATTGGATTGTTTGGAAAAGTCTTTGTTGCTAGCGAAAATCGGGCAAATTTCTCAAGCAGATGCAGCAGCAGTGAAACAAGTCTGGGAGTTGTACGTTAAGCCTCAATTTTAATGATAATTCGATCGCCCGTATCTTCTTCATCAAATTAGCGATCGCCCCTCAACTCCCCCCTCCCATGCCCCAACCCCGCACAATACTTAATAAAAACTTTACAAAACTTACCAGATCGCCCAACATGGGTTAGAGTTATCCTAGAAAATCCAGCAATCCTGCAAAGCGTCAACCTTCTCGTCACTTATCCAGTGGTTCGATGACTCAAACCCAAAGCACCAAAACCGCCACCGCACCAGCAATTTATTCCTTGACAATTGCTCCCGCCTGTGTATTGCGGGGTCGATCGGCGATCGCACAAGCCGGAGATGCGATCGCCCGTTTCGGAAAGCGGCCGCTAATCGTCGGCGGCAGCAACTCCCTCGCCGCCGCCCAACCTTACCTGCAACCAATCCTCCAACAGCAGCAGTTACAATCCGCCGAAACATCATACGGCAAGGATTGCAGCGAAAGAAGCCTCGAAACCCTCCGCGAAGCAGCCGCCACCCATCAAGCCGATTTCATCATCGGAGTAGGCGGCGGCAAAGCCTTAGACGCAGCAAAACTCGTCGCCCATCAGTGCAAAATCCCGATCGTCACAATACCCACATCAGCAGCCACCTGTGCCGCTTGGACAGCCCTTTCTAACATTTATTCAGAACAAGGTGCATTCCAATACGATGTCACATTAGCCAGATGTCCAGACTTATTAATACTCGATTACGGTTTGATTCAAACCGCACCGCAGCGGACATTAGTCGCAGGAATTGGAGATGCGATCGCCAAATGGTACGAAGCATCAGTCAGCAGCGGACACTCCGAACAAACCCTGATAATTTCCGCCGTCCAACAAGCTAGAATACTGCGCGATATTTTATTCCAAAAATCAGCCGCCGCCCTCAAAGATCCCGGTAGCGAAACCTGGCAAGAAGTCACAGATGCCACCGTATTGCTAGCAGGAGTAATCGGCGGAATCGGCGGCGCCCAATGTCGCACCGTCGCCGCCCACGCCGTCCACAACGGCCTAACTCATCTATTAGCAAGTCACGGCAGATTGCACGGCGAAAAAGTCGCTTACGGCATTTTAGTACAACTGCGGCTAGAAGAAATGATGCAAAACAATCAACTCGCCGCTACCGCCAGACAGCAACTGCTAAAATTCTACGCCGAAATTGGATTGCCCCAAACTTTAGACAACCTCGGACTCGGAGACATTACCATCACAGAATTGCAGCGCGCCGCCGACATAGCCTGCAATCCTAATTCGGACATCCACAGACTGCCTTTTAAAGTCGTTCCCCAACAATTAATGGCAGCGATGGTTTCTACCACCGCACCTGTGGGAGAATTAAAGATTAAGAATTAAAACAGTTTGTAGTAGGGACTTTAGTCCTGAAAAGGCTGTGCTAGCAAGGACGAAAGTCCTTACTACAAACCAGGAAAACTGACAACTGACAAAAAATAAATGACTTTGGATTGGATTAGCCCTGCTGACAGGTTGCAAAAACTACCGCCCTACGTATTTGCCCGTCTCGACGAACTCAAAGCCCGCGCCCGCGAACAAGGACTCGATTTAATAGACTTAGGAATGGGAAACCCTGACGGTGCCACTCCTCAACCAGTAGTAGAAGCCGCAGTCGCAGCCATCCAAAATCCTGCAAATCACGGCTATCCACCCTTTGAAGGAACTGCCAGTTTCCGCCGTACTATTACTAAATGGTACAGCCGCCGCTACAACGTTGAACTCGATCCAGAAAGCGAAGCATTGCCTCTGTTGGGTTCTAAAGAAGGTTTAGCACATTTTGCGATCGCCTACATCAATCCCGGCGACTTAGTATTAGTACCGAGTCCCGCTTATCCAGTCTTATTTCGCGGCCCGATTATCGCCGGTGCAAAAGTTCACAACATCATCCTCAAACCAGAAAACGACTGGGTAATTGACTTAGCCGACATTCCCGACAGCGTAGCCGAACAAGCCAAAATACTCTACTTTAATTATCCCAGCAATCCGACTGGAGCAACTGCACCCCGCGAATTTTACAAAGATATTGTTGCTTTCGCACACAAACATCAAATCTTGCTGGTTCACGACTTGTGTTATGCCGAATTAGCCTTTGACGGGTATCAACCGACAAGTTTATTAGAAATTCCCGGCGGTAAAGAAATCGGCGTCGAATTTCACACGATGTCAAAAACCTACAATATGGCCGGCTGGCGAGTCGGTTTTGTAGTAGGAAATAGCAAGATTATTCAAGGTTTGCGCACCTTAAAAACAAACCTAGATTACGGTATATTTTCCGCTTTGCAAGCAGCAGCAGAAACTGCACTGCAATTGCCCGACAGTTACTTGCACGACGTACAGAATCGTTACAGGACTCGCCGGGATTTTCTGGTAGAAGGATTGGCAGAATTAGGGTGGAATATTCCCAAACCTCTGGCTGCAATGTATCTTTGGGTTCCCTGCACTCCGGGCATGAGTTCGACTGATTTTGCCCTCAATGTTTTGCAGCAAACTGGTGTTGTGGTGACTCCTGGCAATGCTTTTGGACCGGGCGGCGAAGGATATGTGAGAATTAGTTTAATTGCAGATTGCGATCGACTGGGAGAAGCCCTGCGGCGCTTAAAAAAAGCAAACATTCGCTATCATTAGTCATTAGTCATTAGTCATTAGTCATTAGTCATTAGTCATTAGTCATTAGTCATTAGTCATTAGTCATTA
>NZ_JAUBTO010000066.1:0-41167 GCF_036702495.1 Microcoleus sp. C2D2
CCGACTATGGATTTTATTTTTCGGGGTTTTCCTGTTTTAATTCCTGATACTGCTGAAAAAAAAAGCTCCCTAGTTCAGGACCAACTTCTTCTAACATTTTCTGACGGACTAATTTTTCAATCGTTTCAAAACTTTTTAACTCGGTTGGAGCTGTATTTCTGTAAATAATTTCTGCTGCCGCTTTTAAGTGGGCTTTTAGCTGTTGTTGGTCTGATGGTGTCATGTTATTTACTTCATTGTTATTTGATTATTTTACTAGCTTTTTCATTTTAACTCTTTTGTGACACATTCGCAAAAGTGAGATGCACCCGAATTGATGGGTAAGAATCATCGCTAGCATGAATAGCCACTGCCGGACAATAGTGTTGCTGATTTCGTTCGTTATCCTCTGACAACTTGACAGCATCAAATAGCAACTCCAAGTAACTTATGTGGGTAGCGTCGTGCCATGACAATAATCCTTTCGCTTTAGTCACGGCTGGATTTTCAGTTAAAAACTGACATCCATCGGGTAATTTCGCCTCAGCCAAACCTGCTAAAGCGCAGATAGCTTGCTGAATAACTTGGAGAGCAACTTCTTGTGATGTCATATCTAAAACTTCCTCAATTACCTAGCGAACTATCAATCAACTAAGTCACCCAAATTATACGTGGGATTGTGAGTAATAGCAATTACATATTTTCCTAATTTGGGATCGAAAACTCCAACTGCACCGTAAAGATGAGAAACTTTGTGAACCAAAACACAAGCTACAGGTACAGATGCCGGCCCATTAATTTTAATTAGCCGCCCTCCCGACAATTCCCCAGAATTGCTCATTTCTGCCAAACGAGCCGCCGCA
This sequence comes from Microcoleus sp. C2D2, assembly GCF_036702495.1. Classification (NCBI taxonomy): domain Bacteria; kingdom Bacillati; phylum Cyanobacteriota; class Cyanophyceae; order Oscillatoriales; family Microcoleaceae; genus Microcoleus; species Microcoleus sp. C2D2. The sequence goes on from NZ_JAUBTO010000066.1 coordinate 843, forward strand.
TCTCGCACAATTTGGTCGTTTTGAGCAGCTTCTCCAAATCCAATTTTTAACACTTCACCCTGAAGTTCAATCTTGTAAGTAGTCATCAGCTATTCCCACTCGATCTCCCGGATTATTGCATACTATCGGAAACACCCCCTTCCGATCGCCCTTACGCTATAAAACACAATTTAAAACCCTCAACCCACCATGAACCCAACATTTCGCAATCCGCCACACCCCAGACTCCTAGAGGATTTCGCCAACGGATCACTCGACCAAATCCAAAATCTCACCCGCGCCATCAGGTTATGGGTTTTGGTAAGTTGGCTGTACAGCGACGAGGGATATATTGCCCTTAGCAGCCCCTTTACCTATGCTGATTGGCGCGAATCTTTCTTTGGCAAAAATTACAAAGATGAAAAGCAGGAAGATATTCTTAACTATTCAGACCCGAATTGTGCTTGCAACAAAACAACGCAACAGTGGTTGACAAAATGGAATGTATCTGTAAACCAGTGGCGGCATTCTTTGCAAAAAGAAATAGCTATTGCCGATGCTGATTTAGACAAGCTCTTAGCAGAAAAGTTATTCGCTCAGGTGCGAAAATCGCAGCAAAATGACTTCGACTTATTGGTGGATCGGCATTTGCTGCAACGGTTAACCAGGGTGACGGGTAGAAGTAAAAACTACCGCCGAGTTGAACAATTACCGCCACTTTCCAGTCAAACAGAAAACCCCAATACAGACAGCAATTTGACTCCAAAAACACAGGCTTATCTCGCTGCTACTTTGGGGATGTTTAGTTTTCTCGACCCAAGTTTGCCTTTATTAGCCGACCAATTTTCAGAAGAGGTAGTTGATGAAGATAATCACCGCGTCTTTTTGTACGTTGATTATCTCGTACCCGAATCTAGTCCCATGCAAGATGCTGTCGATCAATTTCAGAGCGAATTGCAGGAAATGTGGGATTCTCAAAAAATCGCTCCTTTGCTATTAACTTATCGCAGCGCTCATCAAAATCAGATTAAAGAGTGCGTTGTTTATCCTGTTTGTATTTACTTTATGGATCGAGCTAAATATTTGTGTGCCTACGGCAGCACCCCCAGAGGTGAAATTAATTGGTACAAATATCGGCTCGATCGCATTATTTCAAAACGTCTAGAATCCTTGGATTGGCAAGATTCTCGGGTTCCCCAATTACTCAAGGAAAAATATCAGGAAAATAACCTGCCAACTCCCAAAACAGTTAACGATATGTTAAAGGAAGCTTGGGGCTGCGATTTTTATAAAGAAACTGCGCTGATGGTATTGCGGTTCGATCGCACTTTTCATCAAAGTTATATGCAGGGAATCAGCATTCACCATACCTGTACCGCCATAGAGTACGATCGCGCCGCCACATTAATCACACAATACACTCCCAACCCAGAACACCGATCGGCACTTTTACAAATCCTCCAGTCTCGCCCAACCGACGATGCTTACTACCAAGTCACTTACCGAGTGACAGACTACTACCCGCTGAGGTGGTTGCGCGCTTTAGGTTCAGAAGTCGAAATTCTGCTACCTTGGGACTTGCGACAGAAAATGGCCGTAGAAATCCAAAAAACTCGGAACTTGTACCAATAGTCTTTTGCTCGATAATTATCAAAGCTATTGTGGAAAACTTGCTAATTTCTGTGGAAAACCCCCCTTTTCCTGTGGAAAACTAGCACTAAATTAAGTGCGATCGCTCTAATTCCCTTGATAGCATTTAAAAAATTAGAGGAATTGCGATCGCCAAAACCGCCTTCCTCCTTCATCCCTCAACCTGCTGTTTGCTGGAAATACAGCCTAAATATTTCCTCCTTCACATCCATCCTCTTCCAGCTTCAGTCTATCCGTTACATCCTTTAAATCCCTTACACTCATCCGTTACCCAACATCACGCTTAACCTCTTCCTTCTCTCCAGAATCGTAGCTAATTTGGTCGGAATGGTAAGCCGGCGGCTCAACGTGAATTAAGATGCGTACAGGGCTGAAACGTTCTTCCAAACGGGCTTCTACTTCTTCTGTAATCCGGTGAGCTGTTTCTACATCGACAGCATCCACAATCATGTGCATCTCAATAAATACTTGACGCCCTACAACGCCACGGGAGGCGATCGAGTGACAGTTGACAACCCCCGGTACATCGATCGCGATCGCGTGAATAACTTCCGGTGCGATCGCCATTTCATCCACCAACCAAGGCAGATTTTCTGTTAAAACCTTCCAACCGCTGCTAAACACCAAAACAGCTACAGGAAAAGACAAAAACACATCCAGGGATTGCAGTTGAGGTATATTCCAAACCTGCCCTTGCCAAACTCCAATCAACCCGCCGATGACCATAATTGTCACCCAAACATCGCTCATCGTGTGCTTAGCGTCAGCCACTAAAATCGCGCTACCGAGACGTTGGCCAACTCTGCGCTCGTAAAAAGTGACAAAAATATTAATCCCCAGTACAATCAGCAAAATCCACAGTTCATTTGGGGATATTTTGACAACTTTACCGCCGTTAATCAGCCTTTCGACAGCACCGCTGAGAATTTCAAAACAGGCAATTCCCAGAAAAGCAGCAATTCCCAGAGCTCCGAGAGCATCAAATTTTTGGTGTCCGTAGGGATGATCGCGATCGGGCTGCGGATTGGCATAATGATTAGTTACCAATCCTAAAATATTATTAGCGCTGTCCGTGACACTGTGCAAAGCATCTGCCAGCAAACTCAGGGAACCTGTCAGCCATCCCACGGCTGCTTTTATTGCCATCACCAGCAAATTGAGCAATAAAGTAATTATTAAAACCTTGCGGACTTCGGAACGGTTATCGGCAACCATAAAATCTCCTCTATCTGCCGTCAAGTTTTCTGGTTTCTAGTTTAAAGCTTATCAAGTCATAACAGGTTAAAAGTCTTGCGGAATCTAGCTTGCGACTAGATTTATATTCATTAATTTAGCCTAGCTTCTTGAGACAAATTTTAATTAATAGCAGTTTCGCCGCCCAATTTGGCTGGCAGGTACTTCTTTTAGGTTATTGTATATTTTATCATTAACAATTGTATGTTAAATTTCATTGCCCATGTCTCTTTCTCCGCTGACACTGAATTTAGTCGAAGGTTCTGTCTCCTTTAGCTTTTCCCCGCAAGCCGCGCGGGATTTGCAAAGCGCGATCGCCGCTTTGATGGAAAGCTTGAAAGCTGTAGCCGCCAAAACTGCTGGCGGCAAAGCTTCTCCCCAGAAACCGATGGAATATCGGTATGCAGGAGATGTATTTTTGGAAGTTTTCTGCAATCCGAATATCTGGCCAACTCCTTTTGCGGCAAAAGTGCTGATTACGGTTAGGGACGATCGCGTGCGCGTGACCACCGAAGCCGAACTCAGCCGCCTGCGCGACGATCTCGCTCAGTATATCGAACAAGTCGGTTGAGATGCTCAACCTGAAACGCTCTTGTTTTAGATTCCCGACTTCTTGAAGAAGAACAGGCTTTCCGGCCTGTTCCACAAAGAGTTAATTTTATTGTGGGGAGTAGGGGATCGGCTTCTAGCCGGCCCCTGAAAGGCTTATTGAAAGGGGATAACTATCGGCCGGCGACGCCGACCATTCCCACATTGAGCCTGCATAATTCTTAGCATTAAATCCCACATTTGTCAAGACACAAGTCAACCATGCAGAGCGAATTCCCCCGGAGCAATAACTCACAATTTGAGTTGACTGCGAAACTCCTTTTTGCTGCAAAATAGCGACAATTTCCCCGCGATCCAGCAGTTTTCCCTGTTTGTCCATTAACTGTTTGTAGTAAAGGTGAACCGCACCGGGAATGTGGCCGCCCCGCTTTTCTCCGTAAGGCGTTTTACCTGCATATTCTCGCGGCTCTCTGGCGTCAACAAATGCTAAATTATCATCTCCTAAAATAGCTTTCAATTCATCCCGCTGAATTTCCCAATTCGAGCGGCGAGATATTACAAAATCTCCTGTTTGCGGTGGATTGTTTGCAGCTTTTACTCGATTAATTCCAGCTTTGATTAAAGCCCGATATCCTCCATCGACAAAAACTGCTTTTTCCTGTCCCAAAGTCCGCAACATCCAAACAATTCGCCCGTCTTCGCCCCACCCTTTCACCGAATCGGCAACGACTATGACAGGTTTGTCTTGACAAATGCCAATTGCTTGCAGTTTTTGAGTTAAAACTGTGTTATTTTCGATAATTTTTCCCTTTTGGGGAAACTGCGATCGAGAAAATTCCTGCCAAGTTACGGGAATAGCTGGTGGGAGACGGCAAAACCACTTTAAAACAGGTTGACGAGCATCGAGCAGAGTGGCGCCCCCGGACAGTAATTGCTTAGCTAAATCGGCGCTTACTATCCAATTATCTGCCAAATTATACACTAAATTACACAGTAAATTAGACATGATTTATTGAGCAATTTTGCCTGTGCCCGCAGCGCAGTATAAATCCCGACCGTCATACATTGGATTAAGTGGTTTAATCTTGCCAGGAGCAGCATTTAGACACAAGATTGTTTGGGTTTTGTTTCCTGCTAAAAAGACTCCGCCCACCCAACTTTTGAGATTAGCTTGATTCGATACTGCATAATTAAAGACAACTTTGTTTTCCGTATTAATTGAATATTGGTAGTTGGCTGTGTCAGGTTTAATACCGAGACCTAGATTAGAAACAGAACTTGTAAAACCCGTATTCTGTATATAGTAGGCTTGTTGAGCTTTATTCATTGCTGCCACATATTGTTTGGCTGCTGATTCCTGAGCTTTCAAGGTTGGCGGCCACTGAGACTGAGCGACTATAGTGAAAAAAACTGGCAGAGTTAGAGGTGTTATGCCCAGAAAGAAGGCAGAAGGCAGAACGCAGAAACTAGAAGTACAAAATATCTGCTTTCTAGGATGCTTCCGACTGCATTCTTGCTCGGTGCAATTAAGTCCAATCTGCCAGTTAGGGTAGTTATAAATCCTCCTGAGTTTCCGAGATAACTGGTGGAAGGAGCGGTTGAGTAACATATAATTAAACCAATTGTTTTGCCTGAAACTGTTGCAACGCCCAAGGAGCAACCGTGCCGTGTTCTGTAATAATTCCTGAGATTAATTCGGCCGGAGTTACGTCAAAAGCGGGATTGTAAAATTCGACTCCCACAGGACAAATTCGCGTAGTTCCAACTTGATACATTTCAACTGGATCGCGTTCTTCAATGGGGATTTGGCTGCCGTCGGAAAGTTCAAAATCAATTGTTGACAGAGGAGCGGCGACAAAAAACGGGACGTTGTGAGCTTTGGCAACAATTGCTAAACTGTAAGTGCCAATTTTATTGGCGGCGTCGCCGTTAGCAGCGATTCTGTCTGCACCGACAACTACTGCGTGAATCATGCCGAGTTTCATGCAGTGAGCGGCCATATTGTCGGCAATTAATGTGACGGGAATTCCTTCTTGCACGCATTCCCAAGTGGTCAGTTTTGCACCTTGGAGACGGGGCCGAGTTTCGTCTGCAAAAACTCTTCCGAGTCTTCCTTCTCGCCAAGCAGAACGAAATACACCTAAGGCAGTACCGTAGCCTGCTGTTGCCAACGCACCTGCATTGCAGTGAGTTAGTAAGTTCAATTTTTCGGGTGTAGCTGGCAGAACTTCTAAACCTTTGTCGCCGATATCTTTACAAGTTTGCAAGTCTTCTGCTTGAATGGTTTTAGCCATTTCTAACAAAGTTTTTTGCACTTGTTCGACAGAACCGCTAGTTCTCTCGGCAGTTTTGAGCATTCGCGATATTGCCCAAAACAAATTAACCGCCGTGGGACGGGTGGAACGCAATAACTCGCCAACTTGTTCTAATTTAGCGAGAAATTCGGTACGATCGCCCGTTTCGATTTCTCGCGCCCCCAAATACATCCCGTAGGCTGCTGCTACCCCGATCGCCGGAGCACCTCGGACTATCATAGTTTTAATCGCCTCAGCCATATCTTCGCAGCGGCTAATTTCGACTACACCGTATTCTTTCGGCAGTCGGTTTTGGTCAATTAGCAAAACTCGGTCTTCTATCCAAGTGACGGGGGAAACGGAAGAGTTTTGAGCGGTCATCGATTTCAATTATGTGAGGGACAAGTTTCTATGATGCCATGAAAGCGACTATTCCTCTATGTTATGAGCGATACGCTGAATTTGCCAAAATCCCAGCCCAGCGGTTTGAGATTTGAGATTTGAGATTGAATAATTGCTGCATACCTACCACTCTCTGCCTTTGGAACTTGCGCAGAGTGGGATTCTTTTTCACAAAAGTGGACTTAGTAAAAAACCGAACATTAAGTTGTGTAAATTATTTGGAGATTTTTTGAAAGATTTCCGGAATCGGGAACAACCTACCTCTACCCGGGGTCTGGTTTTTTAAAGTTGAGAATAAAAAAGTGCGAGCAATTTTCCAGCTCCCACAAATTTAAAATAATCACACAAATAGATAAGTGTAAAGCTTTGTCTGTACAACTTTAACTGAGTTGAAGGCAGGTTTTGTGGTAGCCGTATTTGTGGCTGGAAGTTCTGGCGCTCATCGCACGGAAAAAACATTTTGAAAACCTACCTAGGTGCATGAGGGAAAGGTAATTATGAAAAACCAACAAATAGTCTTCGTAGATTCAGCAGTAGAAGATTGGCAGAGTCTGGCGGTCGGTGTTAAAGCGGGTACAGAGGTAATTTTAGTCGATCGGGCGCGGGACGGCATCGAACAAATTGCCGAAGCACTGCAGAGCCGCAAAGGTATAGAAAGCGTTCACATTATTTCTCACGGGGAATCGGGAAGTTTGCAGCTAGGGCAAACTAGCCTGAATTCCGACAATTTAGAAACATATCGCGACTGTTTCAAACAGTGGTTTTCGTCATCTGTCAACTCACTTCAAAATCGATGTGAAATTCTGCTTTACGGTTGCAACGTAGCAGCAGGTAAAAAAGGAGAAGCTTTTGTACAAAAGCTGAGCAAGTTAACAAAAGCTAATATTGCTGCTTCAGCAGATATTACGGGGAGTGCCCAAAAAGGCGGAAACTGGGTACTTGAATACGCTACGGTCGCGATTAAAACAGGATTGGCGATCGAGCCTGAAGTAATGGCAAATTACGCACATACCTTGGCGTTGTTTACTGTTACTAATACCAACGATGCTGGGCCGGGTTCGCTGCGAGAGGCGATTACTCAAGCAAATGCTGCTGCCGCACCACCGCACAATATTAACTTTGCCATTCCCGGTGCAGGCGTGCAGACGATCGCGCCCCTCTCTGTCTTGCCAAATATTAACGTTCCCACAATCATCGACGGCACTAGCCAACCGGGGTTCGCTGGCACCCCACTCATCGAAATCAATGGATCGGGTGCAGGTGCTGTTAGCGGTTTTCGTGTCTTGGCTGGTGGCAGCACCTTGCGCGGATTGATCGTTAACCGCTTCGGCAACACCGGCATTTCCCTCGAAAGCAATGGCAACACCGTAGCGGGCAACTACATCGGTATCAACGCCACCGGCACCGCGGCCTTGCCCAACGCCTTATTTGGCGTCGCCGTTCAGAACGGTGGCAGCGGCAACATTATTGGCGGGATTGCAGCGACGGATCGCAACGTCATTTCTGGGAATACAGCCGACGGTATCATCATCGTCGGCGGTACTGGAGGCAACCAAGTGCTGGGCAACTACGTCGGCATCAACGCTGCAGGCACCGCCGCCTTGCCCAACACCAGTGGAGTTACCATCAACGGCGTACCCAACAACACTGTTAGCGGGAATGTCATTTCCGGGAACAGCAATAGCGGCACGGTTATTGTCAGTGCCGGTGCCACGAACAACATTCTGACAGGCAACTTCATCGGCACTAATTTTGACGGCACCGCCGCTGTCCCTAACACTGCTTTCGGCGTAGCCATCCAGGGAGGTGCAACCAACAATATCATTGGCGGAACGACCCCAGCGGCCCGCAACATTATTTCCGGCAACGGTAACGGTGTCGCCCTTGTTAACCCCACCACTGTCGGCAACTCCTTGTTCGGCAACTTCATCGGCGTCACGGCCGACGGTACGACTCCGCTGCCCAATACTACTGGGGTATTGATTGATGACCTCGCAAACAATAATGCGATCGGCTCTACAGCAGCAGGTCAAGGAAATACGATCGCCAGCAACCTCGGTTCAGGAGTAAACATCCTCGCCGGTACCGGCAACAGCATCCAAAACAACTCGATCTTCGCCAACGCCGGCTTAGGCATCGACCTCGGCAACGACGGCATCACCGCCAATGATGCGGGCGACGCTGACATCGGTGCAAACAACCTCCAAAACACCCCCGTACTCACCACCGCTACCGCCAGTGGCGGCAGCGTCACCGTCGCGGGAACTTACAACAGCATTCCCAGTACCACATTCACCCTCCAATTTTTCGCCAACAATCCCCCCGGCACCCAAGGCCAAACCTTAATTGCTTCTATCCAGGTAACTACTGACGCCGCCGGCAACGCTGCGTTCAATCAAACTTTCCCAGCAGCAGTCACCGCAGCGCAATTAATCACCGCCACAGCAACCGACGCCGCCGGCAACACTTCTGAATTTTCCGCACAGCCTGTTCCTGTTGTCGTACCGCTGAGTACCATCACCGGCATCAAATTTAACGACATTGACGGCAACGGCACTCAAGCAGCCGGAGAACTTGGTGTGCCCGGAGTGACTGTTTTCCTTGACACTAACAATGACGGCATTCTCGGTGCCGGCGAAACTTCCGCAACTACCGGGGCCAACGGCAGCTTTACTTTCCCCAACTTGGCATCGGGTACTTACAACGTCCGGGAAGTTGTACCGGCAAACAGCCAGCCAACTACTCCCAACCCGGTTGCAGTGACGCTGGCAGCAGGTCAAACTACTCCTGCTACAGTTAATTTCGGCAACCAAGCAATACCCGCTGTACTAGGCAGCATTACTGGTATAAAATTCAACGACGCTGACGGCAACGGCACTCAAGCAGCCGGAGAACTTGGTGTTCCCGGAGTGACTGTTTTCCTCGACACTAACAACGACGGCATCCTCGGTGCCGGCGAAACTTCCGCAACTACCGGGGCCAACGGCGACTTTACTTTCCCCAACTTGGCCTCGGGTACTTACAACGTCCGGGAAGTTGTACCGGCCAACAGCCGGCCAACTACTCCCAACCCGGTTGCAGTGACGCTGGCAGCAGGTCAAACTACTCCTGCTACAGTTAATTTCGGCAACCAAGCAATACCCGCTGTACTAGGCAGCATTACTGGTATAAAATTCAACGATGCTGACGGTAACGGCACTCAAGATACCGGAGAAATTGGCATCCCTGGCGTCACGATTTTCCTTGACACTGACAACAACGGCACTCCAGACACCGGAGAAACCCAAGCTACTACCGGTACCGATGGCAGCTACAGCTTCCCCAACCTGCAAACAGGCACCTACAACGTCCGGGAAGTGGTGCCGACAGGTTTTACAGCAACCACCCCTAACCCCCGAACGGTTCTGTTAGATCCAGGTCAAACTTCCACTGCCAATTTCGGCAACCAACAAGTCCCGCCGACTCCGACTCCGCCTCCGACTCCGACTCCGCCTCCGACTCCGACTCCGACTCCCACTCCCACTCCGACTCCCACTCCCATCCAGCAAGGCAGCATCAGCGGTCTTAAATTCAACGACGGCAACGGCAACGGTACTCAGGATGCGCAGGAAACCGGTCTTTCTGGATGGCAAATTTTCCTCGACGCTAACGGGAACAACTCTTTAGATTCGGGCGAAACTGCTGTTACCACTGACAATTCTGGCAATTACAGTTTCAGCAACCTCAACCCCGGCACTTACAACGTGCGGGAAGTGCAGCAGACTGGCTGGAGGCAAACTACTACTAATCCCGCGCCTGTTAATCTCGGTAGTGGCGAAAGTCGTAGTGGAATTAATTTCGGCAATTTCCAAAATATTAGCATCTCCGGCCAGAAGTTTAATGACCTCAATAACAATGGGGTTTTGGAGGCTCAAGAACCGCTTTTGCCCAACTGGAGAATCTTCCTTGACGCTAACAGCAATGGCTCTTTAGATGCTGGAGAAGTTAACACTTCAACTGATAGTTTTGGCGGCTACAGTTTCGCTAATTTAGGGCCGGGAACTTATCGAGTTCGGGAAGTAAATCAACCGGGTTGGACGCAAACTACTGCCAATCCTGCTGATATTATTGCTGTCAGTGGCACTAATGTTAGCAATATTAACTTTGGCAATTACTTCGCCCAAATGCAACCGCCACCGGAAGAAGGAGAAGATGCTGAGTGCATTTGTGAACAAATAGTTTTGCCCAGCATTGGTAGTGTGCGCGGCCCGAGTTCTGTCACTAATACCCGCAACGGTACTAACGGCAACGACACTATTCTCGGCACTAATGACGGTGAGCAAATAAATGGTTTTGACGGCGATGATTTGTTGACCGGGTTGCGGGGCAATGATAATATTTACGGGGGACTTAACAGTGCTTTCCCGGTTGGCCCAGATATAGACCGCGACTTGCTGTTTGGCAATGAGGGTAATGATTACCTCAACGGGGTTGCTGGAGATGATTTAATCTTTGCGGGCAAGAACGAAGATGTTGTTTACGGCGGCAAAGATGACGACATTCTTTTTGGCGACCAGGAGAGCGATACTTTAATTGGCGACCTGGGTAACGATACTATCTACGGGGGAACTATTAACCCCTTCGACCCGGATTTGACTGGCAATGATTTGCTGTTTGGTTTGGCGGGCGATGACTTCCTCAGCGGGGAGAAAAATCAAGATACCATCGCCAGCGGTGACGGTAATGATACAGTGCGTGCCGGCAAGGGCGATGACTTAGTTTTCGGCGAATTGGGCAGCAACCTGCTATTTGGCGATGAAGGGAGTGATACTATCTGCGGCGGCGAGGGGGAAGATACAGTGTACGGGGACATTGGTAGCCCCCTCCCCATTGGTTCTACTGGCGGAAAAGACGAAATATGCGGCGGTTTGGGCAACGATTTGCTGTTTGGCAATGAAGGTCAGGATACCGTTAACGGCGAGACTGGGAACGATACTGTTTACGGCGGCAAGGATGAGGACAGTTTGCTCGGCGGTGCTGGGGATGATTGGCTGTTTGGAGATCAGGGGAATGATACTCTGATTGGGGGTACCGGCAACGATCGATTTATGTTGGGTCAAGACCTCGGCAGCGAGACTATTTTAGACTTTGAATACGGTCTCGATTCGATCGGCTTAATGGGCGGTCTGGATTTCTCGCAACTGAGCATTGTTCCGGAGAATGGTTTTACTCTGATCCGAGTTACTGGTTCCGGTCAACTTTTGGCAACTCTCAGCAATGTGCCTGCAACCGTGATTGCTGCCACAGATTTTGCTCTCCTGTAGTGCGATCGAACTAATTAATTAGGTTAAAATGTTGGAGGGACGATTGATTAATTGTCCCTACAATTTTAGGATGGTATTTATATCAAGTCCGGTTAATTACTTATAAATCCTATACGGGCATCGGGCATCGGGCATCGGGCATGATGGGACAAAAGTATTATAACTATTCAACCGGACATGATATGAGCGATCGATCGCCATACCTGGAAGTCTGGAGGGTTTACGAATATTTGCACTGGGAATTCGAGTTTTGGGTAAACTCGTCCCTAAAGGATTCGGATGCTTTCGGAACTATCGGCCTATATTGCGCTTCATGCGATCGAGTTCTTCGTCTGCTTCCCAGCGTTGAAACTTTTCTTCTAAAGGATCTGCCGCATTAAAACTGTTATAATTTGAACTCTGATTCCAACCCTTTGTATCCCAATTCTGCTCTGTTTTAGTGGTAGTGCGAGTTGCAGCTTCTGCTGCTTTTGCTCGGACTTCTTTGCGACGCAATTGAATTTGGCGGTACAGTTCTTTTGCTTTTTCAATCCGTTCTTTGCAGCCTTGCATTTGCCCCCAGCGCTGATTTCCCTGACGCAGCAGAGCTGCTTGCCGCTCTTGCGCTGCTTGAGCTAAATCGAGCCTTTGAGCTGCTTTAGCTTTGTTGATTCGATCGTTCCACCGCTGAATTTCTTGGGCGGCAGATAGAATTTCTGCTTGGAGTTTTTTCTCTTGTTTTTGGATATCGAGAATCAGCCGCAGAGTGTCTTCTTCTTGTTCCTTCAGTTGTTCTTCTATTGCCTGCAATTCCAGATGGGGATTGCTGCGCAAAAATTCTTCTAATCTGGTTTCTAGAAATCGGCTGAAATCATCAAATAAGCCCATTTTTTATAAGTCCTCAGTCATTAGTCATTGGTCATTAGTCATTGGTCATTAGTTATTAGTCATTAGTTATTAGTCATTGGTCATTAGTTATTAGTCATTGGTCATTGGTCATTAGTCATCAGAACTATGGGTTTGAAACCCCGTCCTTTTAGGACGGCTTTACATTGAATTGAATCCCCTCGCGGGGTGGAGGGGTATGGTTGCCCCTCCGCTGAGGTATGGTTGCCTCAATCTCTTTTCGGAGTAAAGTTAGCTTCGCCAAAGTTTAGTGAGCTTGCGCCGGTTGAAAGCACTGTTGAGCGTGACATACCGAACTGTTTAACTCTCAACGACAGAGCAAAGGACTAGCTACGCATCAAGCGGGTGTCGTGACTCCAAAAACGTAGTCAGTTAAGACTGAGGCCCTAGGGGAACGGCTTGTTAGATTTCTCCTTTAAGCCTCATGCCTTTAGGGTGAGGTTCCTGACTGGTTCTTAGTCACTGGCGATCGATCGTCGGTCATTAGTTGTCGATTATTATAACTGTTTTCAACGCTTGTGAGGTACAGCCTCGTAATTGCCAATCACCAATTACCGATTACCTAACTCATAACTAATGACTGATAACTAATGACTAATGACTAATGACTAATGACTCATGACTGATGACTGAATTAGAACTTTTGTCCTACAAAAACCGATCGCACATCTCCTCCCTTGCGGATAACTGCTTCTTGATTTTTGATTTCTGCCAGGGTCCAACCGCTAGCGCCAATGCTTTCGCCGACATAAATTCTGCGGGCTACGCCGTCTACTTCAAACAAAGCGGCCGATCGATCGCCCAACTCCAAAATCCCCACCAGCGTGTGCGCGGAAGTCGGGGCGCTGCTGACGGCCGGTGCCGATTGCTCGGGCGCGGGCGCGGATTGCTGGGCCGAGGGCGCTGGTGCCGGTTCGGTTTCGCGAGCCAAAATCTTCGGCTGGGGAGACTCTGAGGGGGAAGCGGAAGCGGCGGGGGGAGTTCGAGTACCGGCGGCGGCCACCGCACGACCGGAGGCTGGGGCCGTCGGCGAGGGCGAAACTGCCGCGGTTTGAGCACCAGCTACCGGAGCAGCCGGAGCACCAGCTACCGGAGCAGCCGGAGCCACAGTCACCTGAGCGGGGGGAGGGATGACTACGACTTGGGGTGCAGGTGCTCCCGGCTGCGCGCCGGCTTGTTCTAGGGCATCAGCGATGCGGTTGACTGCTGTCGAAAGACCTGCGGTTGCCGGCGGCGCGCCGGAAATTGAAATGCTCGGCAACGTCCCAGGGGAGGCAACTCCGGGAACTCCTGCAAGTTGCGGGCTGGGCTGGGGTGGTTTTTTTTGTTCGATCGCTTCTAGGGAGCGCTGCACGTATTCGACAAACGGGGTGTCTGGTGCTGTGACGCTGGTTGCTGCGGGTGTCTCTGGTGCGGGGGCGGACCGCAAGCGCACCAGTCCCGACCTGCTTGCCAGCCACAACCCCAGGACTAGCAGCAGGGACCCACAGGCTGCTCCCAGCAGGATTCTGTCGAAGGATTGTTTGGACTGCTGTTTTTTGGTTGTTTCTAGGGCGACTTGGCGGGCGATCGCTTCTACGTCTTTTTCGCCTCGCTGTGGCTCGGGTGCCAGGGGTGACAAAACTATTTGAGGTACCGAGATCGACTTGAGCGCCACGAATTCTGGCGCCATCGGCTCGGCTGGCTGTGGGCCACTGCCGTCGAATGCTCGATCGACTCCTTCAAACAGTTCGTCCATCAACCGATCGGCGTAGGACTCTACTGCCACTGCTTCGGCTGGCACTGTTTCCACCGTCGCCTTCACGGCGATCGGATCTGACGCTGATTCCAAAGACATCTGTTTGGCGATTACTTTTTGAGACATAGTTTTCTGTTTGCTCCCGCTCCTCGACAACCCTGAGATTCTCAACTTCAGACTTCTACAGGATACTTGTAATGTTGACCCATTCTTGGCTCAGAACAGGTCAATTGTATCTCACCGATCACCATATTTTTAGTCCTCGAGCAACTTACTTTGCCCGATCGACTTTTGTTTTACCTGTTTTGGGTCTTTTCGCCCCTGTTTTCTGCTGCCAGTCTTATTTGCTTACCTAACTTTTACTGCATATTCTACTGCTTTTGTCAACCCCACCCTCCGGGGCTTCGCAGTTTTTGACACACAGCTTTACTTGAGGCGATCGCAAAAAAAGCTGGTTTTTTGCCGCTGTTTCCGATGGCTTTGCAGCTTTGACAAGGATTTCAGACTTTTACTCGTCTTAAGTTTGTTAGTCAGTTTGCTTGACAGTAATAACAGGTTGCAGATTTTCTCATAACTCATGGCAGCAACAAGGGTAACAACCGCTGTAATTCCCCACAAGCTGCCTGAAGCGATGGCGGCGCATCTTCTGGTAAGCTCTGAGAATAACATCGATCGGCTAAATCCTCAACAGCGGTTTTGCAAGCAGCTTCATTTTTCTCAAATTTTGCATAATCATCCTCTTCATTCACAGTTTCTCCCTGCAAGTAGTGTATCCAAGTCTCAATATTCCGCTTGGGAACAAAAATCGCGATCGCTTCATTCGGTTCCCTATTTTTCTGCTTATCTTTATCAAGCACACTAGCTAACCAATTAAGTCTTGCTGCCAGCGTACCCGTATCTGCATCAATTAACACAACTAATCCAATCGCCACCCCGTTTCTATTCTGGCGATAAGCTTTCACTTCCACCGGATACTGCTTGCGTACATAGTCTGATCCACATTCGCTACCTTCCGGACAAATATTAGCCCGCAATTGACCTGTAAAACCTCGCTTTTTTAGGAAATAACGCGCAAAAACCTCCTGCTGTCTGTCCTCGCAGAGAATGACAATCTGAACTCTACGCTGGCTCATTCAACCACCCCCGTGCAATTAGTTCAGAAACTGTCAAGCCAGAATTGTCAGCTACTTTATCGCTAATTCGTTTGACTCGAACAGCAGCATTGCTTTGACGCTCAAACCAATAGCCAATCGGTGAAGCTAAAAGATAGTTAATTAACTCAGGATGGTGAGAAATTAGTAATGCTTGAAGTTTTCCATCGCTACAAAGGTCATAAAGCTCCATCAGCCAGGGTTGAATTTCTGGTAATGCTAAAAAGTTTTCCGGTTCATCAATCCACAAGGTATAGTCTTCAGATTTGGTACCGTAAATCAGCGCGTATAAAGCAACTAATGTTTTTTGTCCGTCCGACAATTCTCCGAGACGATATTCAATTGGCTTGCTGTTATCTATTTGTCCTAAAAACCGCAATTTTAACACTAAATTATCTTCGCTTACTCGCTCAAATTTAAAATTTGTGAATCCATCCAAAACATCTCTTAAAATATTTCCAATTTCAGCAATTTTACCTTGGTCTTCAGATAAGTAGCGATACCAAGAAACAAAATTTTCCATCTTAGGAGTCAAACGCATTTGTTCTTGGCTACTTTCATCAACCATCAAGCTGGGCACAACTTGCACGATGATAAATCGCGCCATCCGTTCTCTAAACCAAGTTAACTTCGTGTTGTCGTTTCTTGGCATTAATGAAGGCAGAATAGATTGCGACCAGTCAAACTGGTATTTCGGGCCCGGTGAATAATCATCTCGATAGAGTTGAACTTCGCCGAATTCAAATTGTAGTAAAGGCTGGTTATCAAAGAGCAGACTCTCGTACCTAACACGACATTTATCTCCATACTCATCGATTTGTAATTGATATGTGTAGCAGCCGTCATTACCGAGAATTTCTAGCTCGAAACGCTGAATTTGTAAGGTTTGCCAGCGGGTGCAGTCCGCTGGTTTGAAAATTCCTTCTACCTTACTGTCGCCGCTGACCAATGCTTGGATTTTCTGCAACACCTCAAAAACTGTTGATTTACCCGAGCCGTTAGAACCCAGAAATAGATTAATTGCATCAACATCTAGTTCAAAATTTACCAAACAGCGAAAATTGTCAATATATATTCGTTTCAGCATGAGATTTTTTTAGGATAATTTCCGAGCGCTAATCATAACTATGATAAGTCTAATGCCTCGATCGCAACTTGGTACGAGGGCGGCCTCTTCGGTCCACCCCACGACAAAACTGATTATTTGTGGAATAGCTGGGAAAGCCTGTTGTTGATAGATGCCCACCCACCAGAAAGCTCACTCTTTGTGGAACAGGCCGGAAAGCTTGTTATTGATAGTTGATGATTGGTAAAACTAGCCCCTACGATCGCCCCGTGGCCTGCAATATCCATGATGGTATTGATAGCACAATTACGATCCTAAAACATCGCCTCAAGGCTAACGAAACTCGTCCCGAAATTTCAGTCATCGTTGAATTAAGTAGGTAGGCGGGATTAAACTGAACCATGTAACAGTGTGTAAACAGGGCTGACTTAGCCACGCTTAGGGTATTTGGATACCTTACAATCATTTACATAGTTGCGTTTTACAGCACCTACCTACTTAGGTATTTATGAATTTGCGGGCAAAGGCGATTACTGTAAAAGACATTCAGTGCGATCGCTCAAAGGGTATCTAGTCGGGAGGAACTTGAAGAATGGTATAGTTTAGTGGCTATCTGTGTGTGGTGCGATCGTCCCCAGAGCGAGAGACTGAGCAGATCGATACCGCTCTCCAAGTTAAGATTGATGAATATTCTTCCTGCCAAGTGAGAGATTGAGTATAGTGAGCCAAAGGTTGGGAATTAGGAGGCACAGGGAGATATTGTGGGTGCGATCGCCCCAGTCTGCAGGCTAACAATTATTAAATACCTGGAAGTGAAAACTGAGAAACTTATGTTCTTTAATATATTGCGTACTTTCACAAACCGCTACCCTTTCCAAACTCCGCGCGCAAGTTTATTGCAGCGCCTACCTAACGTACCAGACAACTTCGGAATATTTCAATCAAAAAGCGGTATACGGTATGTTGCTTACCCAAATGGGGCTGACCTTATCGTTAAAAACTTATTTTGGTTAGGAGAGTTCGACCCTTGGGTTGGTACTGTACTCAAATGCCTCGCCCATCCTGATGAGATTGTATGCGACATAGGTGCTTACATTGGTGACACTTCTCTACCCATAGCTAATTGTATGGGATCCTTAGGGCATATCTATTGTTTTGAGCCGGTACCATTACTATATGAATGTCTTGAAAAAAATGTGAAGGCAAATAGTATTTCCTGTATAACTTTAATTCCGCTAGCTTTATCCGATCGTCCAGGTAAACTGAAGCTGGATATCCCGGGTGGGGAACTAGGGATGTCGCGAATTGTAGAAGAAAATCAACTCAACTCACTGCAAAATAGCATTGAAGTTAACGTAACAACCTTCGACCTCTGGATGAAAGATAGTGGGATTGCTCAAGTAGCTGTTGTTAAAATAGATGTTGAAGACCACGAGCTTGAAGTGCTTAAGGGGATGGAAGATACTCTAAGCAAACATCATATTGGAAGCATTGTTTTTGAACGCCACAAAGATTGTGATACAACCGATGCCGTTGTCCAATTACTCCAGCGTCATGGTTATAGAATCTTCAGAATTTACAAGGGACTCCTTAAAACAGAGGTTGTAGAGCTAGGTTGTTCTGCTTATTCTAAAAAGACATCCGACTATGTTGCAGTAATTGAAAACAGTGAATTTGAACGTCGTCTACTAAGTTGTCCAACAGTTCGCCCG
Organism: Microcoleus sp. C2D2; assembly: GCF_036702495.1. Lineage (NCBI taxonomy): Bacteria > Bacillati > Cyanobacteriota > Cyanophyceae > Oscillatoriales > Microcoleaceae > Microcoleus > Microcoleus sp. C2D2. Next base: position 18,805 of record NZ_JAUBTO010000066.1, read on the forward strand.
ACTGCAAAATCAAGAGTGTTTTAGTGTTTCCCTCCTCTGGAAAACCAGAAGAGACTGCTGCATTGTTAGCACGCTCTCAACAAAATACTTCCACACCTTCCCCCTAACCGATCCGTTCCGCCAATTCCAACCAGAGCTCAGTCGCCCGATCGATCTCTTGATTCAATTGGCCCAAACGTTCAGATAACTTTTTAACCTCACCAAACCCACTCGGAGAATTTAGAGACAAAATCTGCTCAATCTCTGCTTTCTCAGCTTCCAACTGCGGAATTTTAACTTCTAACTTCTCGTATTCTCGCTTTTCATTAAACGACAGTTTGGTCGGTTTGGGAGTTGGGGCTTCGGATTTTGGGTTGTTAGATTCAGAGGATTGTGGTAGTTTACCTTTATTTTTTTGTGCTTTAAGTTCCTTCGCTTCTTCGGCTTTCTTGTGATCCAAATATACCGAATAATTGCCTGGATACAAGCGCAAATTGCCGCCCGGTTCCAAGGCGAAAACCATGTCGATCGTGCGATCGAGGAAATAGCGATCGTGGGACACCACAATCACGCAGCCGTTAAAATCTTCGAGATAATCCTCCAAAACCGCCAAAGTCTGCACGTCCAGGTCGTTTGTCGGTTCGTCCAAAATCAGGACGTTTGGCGCACTCATCAGCACTTTCAACAGAAATAATCGGCGCTTTTCCCCGCCAGAAAGTTTGCTAATTGGTGAATACTGTTGGTTCGGTGGAAACAGAAACTTTTCCAACATTTGAGAAGCGGTAATGATTTCCCCGTCCGCCGTTTGCACCAACTCGGCCACACTTTTCAAGTATTCAATAACTCGCTGGTCTTCGTTCGGCGTCAAATCTTCTGAATGCTGGTCAAAATAACCGATATGAATGGTTGTCCCAATTTCGACAGTACCCGAATCCGGCTGAATGCGTCCGGTGATGATATCCATCAGCGTCGATTTTCCCGCACCGTTGCAGCCAATAATTCCTATCCGGTCTTCGGGTGTGAAATTGTAGGTAAAATCTTTAATTAAAGTGCGATCGCCGTAAGCTTTAGAGATATGCAGTAACTCAATCACCTTCTTACCAATCCGGCGGCCGGCTGTGGCAATTTCGACTTTGCCGTTGGCTGTTTTGAACTCCTGGGCTCGCATATCTTTAATGCGATCGATCCGAGCTTTTTGCTTGGTACTCCGCGCCTTCGGCCCGCGTTTGAGCCATTCCAATTCGCGCCGCAATACACCCGCGTGTTTGCGAACACTGCTGGCTGCGGATTCTTCAGCTAAGGCTTTTTTCTCCAAGTAATAAGCGTAATTGCCAGCATAATTGTAAAGGTCGCCGCGATCGATCTCCAGGATGCGATTGGTAACGCGATCGAGAAAATAGCGATCGTGCGTAATCAGCAGCAAAGCACCGCGATAGCCGTTCAAATAGTTCTGCAACCACTCCACAGACAGCGCATCCAAGTGGTTTGTCGGTTCATCCATCAGCAACACATCGGGCTCGGACAACAAAGCCGTTGCTAAGGCAATTCGCTTGCGGTAGCCGCCGGACAAGTCGGCAATTTTCGCATCAAAATCCTCAATCCCCAACTTGGTCAAAATCAATTTCGCCTTGGTTTCCAAATCCCACGCATCCACCTCATCGATGCGTTCAGACACCGCAGACAGACGCGCCATCAACTTGTCTGTATCGCCTTTGCCGTGGGACAATTGAGCGGAAATTTCCTCGTATTCGCGCACTAAAGCCATTTGTTCGCCACTGTCGGCAAATACTTGCTCTAAGACAGTGTGATTTTCGTCTAAATCCGGCTGTTGGGGGAGATAAACAATTTTAGACCCTGGATTGACCCAGCGATCGCCAGAGTCGATCGACTCCATACCGGCAATCATTTTCAGCAGGGTTGATTTCCCGGAACCGTTGGTGCCGATGAGTCCGACTTTATCGCCTTCATCGAGGCTGAAGCTGGCATCTGTCAAGAGTTCCTTGATGCCGAAGTCTTTTTTGATCGATCGCAGAGTAAAAATAGTCATGAGTATAGAAAGTCATTTACCTGACTTAGTTTAACGCAAGTTCGATCCTGTCCGGTTGCATGGATATGGTCTGTCGTTCCAATGAAAGTTTTTCAAGACAAGGGCGAACTGGATTTTTTAGACTATCTAAATATTGATAAATGGGTAAACTTTGACTGAAGTGCGATCGGCAGTGGGGATTGACAAACAAAAACCGTATGCGGTAAAATATCGATTTTAAGATATAAGAGTTATGCTAGTATAAAAAGTGCCGTAGGATAAGAGGTAAGAAGATATATGAAAACATTTCTATCAGCTTACACAATTAGAGTTGATAAAAAGAGAGGCAGGAACGATGAGATAAAAAATCAGCCGGATTATTGCACGTTAAGTTGCTTTAATGGACATGATGATTTATATAACGTAATGAGAGTTTTTCTCCAAAATCTCACAGGGAACTCTACCAACGACACCTATAAAACATACATGAAGACCATAAAACTGGATCCTGAAGGTAGAAGTATTGGGGGTGTTTTTGAAAGTGGTATTTATGGGCTTTCAAGCAATTTAAGAAATGTAGATACAGATTCCATAACCTATAAAAAGAAAAAGAATGAGGCTGATGTTCTACCTTTTTATTTTTTGTTTTATATACCCCAAGACACAAATGAAGGAATATTACTTTTACAACGCACTGGCAGGTATGGTGTACGTACTAATCTAGGAACTTTTTTAAACAATTTTTTTTTGGATAAATATCCAGGTTTTACTATAGAAATTAATACTTTAGTACAGGAAGAAATTATAAAAAAAATGCTATACAATGGCAATATCAAAAAACTTCGCTGCGTAAAATACCACGCTCCCGTGGATAGATTCGATGGTCTTGATGAAGGACATGAAGAGCTTCCTTGTAATATGGAAGTTGTACTATCGGCTTCTAGAATTCCTTTGAAGAACACAATTAAAAAATTCTTTGCTTCTAAGAGTAGTGTGAAAACCCTTGTGGAACTTCGCGATTTTAACTTCGATTATGACACTGTTAAAGTTGATGTTGAAATTGAAGGGAGCATTAGAACCTTTGATTTAGGACGATTGTTTAAAGCGAGGAGTAACTATGATATCTCTGACCAAGTGGCTTTAGACACTGATGAGCATCCCACTTTCGCAAGTATGCAGATGATCACCAAGAGTTATCTCAAGGAGATTATTAAACAAATGTACCCGTGAGAAATTGTAATGTTTACTAAAATTTCTGTTTTCTGCATCATTAAAGACCACATTTTGACACTCAGAAGTAATCAGACGAATAGGATATACTTTCCAGACATTTTTCTGTTTTTTCTGCTGCCTGCAATTATCGCGGGACTGATGTTTTATTCAGGAGTTACACTGAATGATAGTTTAGTAAATGCTTTGATTACCTCTTTTTCAATCTTCTCAGCTTTACTATTTAATTTATTACTACTTGTCTACGATATAGCCGGAAAAATTGCTGAACCGAGGCCAACAGACGACGAGCTTCAAATTAAACAGAGAATCCAACGACGAGAGCTACTTCGTGAGATCTACGTTAATGTATCCTTCGAGATATTAATATCAACCTTTATTGTTGTCATATTATTAACTTATTTTCTCAAACCAAGTAACTGCAACCTCATAGGAGTAAATGTCTGTAACTTTCAGTGGCTACTTGCATTAACAACTTACTACCTTTCAAGTCAGTTTTTGCTAACTTTATTAATGATTCTAAAACGAATATATATACTTTTAGCAAAAGCTTTTCAAACTCAGATCTAAATCTCAATAAGCTTCTGTTGTCATATAGCTGCTTATCAAGAAACGTGAATACGCAGCTTGAGTTATTGTTTGTAGTATTATTCATCATTCTATCGTAACTGCGGTATAATATTCTTGATCAGAAAGTTCTTCTGCATCCTGATGCTCAAAAGGTTTATGTCAATCTCGATCGCATTCCAATGTACTATAATTCAAATACCAACCTTTGTTGGAGTATTTTTTTATGTCCTTGCAAGAGCTTAAAGAAAAAGCCAGCCAACTATCAGTCAGCGATCGCCTTGCCCTGCTAGGTGCGATCGTTCAATCCCTGCAAAGTACACCAGAAATCGAGAATTGGCAATATTTAATTGCACGTCCTCATGCTTGGCGCAAACAACTTTACATTAAGGGACGTAAATTACTGGCATCGACTATTTGGCGAGACATGACTGCCAATCAGATGTCACCCGAACAAGCTGCCCAAAATTGGGATTTACCGCTGTCTGCTATCTATGAAGCGATTAATTACTGTGAGAATCATCAGGAACTCCTAAAATTAGAAGCAGACGAGGAACGCTATCGATTGGAAGCAAAAAAAGTCCAACTAGAGCCTACGAATGCTGCTTGACGAACATTCTCAAGCAAAATATTTAGTCAATAAGTAAGGAGGCTGAATGAAAACCGCGATCGCCCTGCCAATTGACAAAATCACCAAATTCTGCCAACAGTGGCAAATCATCGAACTCTCCCTCTTTGGTTCGATACTTCGTGACGACTTTCATGCAGACAGCGACATCGATATCCTAGTTGCTTTTGCCCCCACGGCCAACTGGGGTCTACTCGATCGCGCCCAAATGCAGGAAGAACTCGAAGCAGTGCTAAGTAGACGAGTCGATCTAATCAGTAAACGGGCGCTCGATCGCAGTTCCAACTGTATTCGGCGTCAAGAAATTCTCTCTACTGCTCAAACTATCTATGTCAAATAACCGCGATCGCGCTTCCTCAATCGATCGCTCTTTTTATTTCAACAACTGCTTCTCCCGTTTTACCCGTTGCGCGATCGGGTATTGATAAGAAGTCGTACCGATCGACTGCTTAAACATATCAGCGAAAAGTCCGTTAAGGTTATCTGTTTTCAGCCGAGATTAGGCAAGCAAAATCGTTGGCTTTGTTGGTAAGTGCAAGCGATCGCCGATCGGTATAGCACATCACTGCAACCGACCTTATGCTAAGTTATTTTTGGAATTAAGAGCGATCGGTCGCGCCAGCAAAAAAGGAGGATGTACAAAAATGGGTAAAGGCAGGTTAGAAGCATTCAGCGATGGTGTAATCGCCATTCTCATCACCATTATGGTGCTGGAATTGAAAGTCCCCCATGAAGCTGATTTAGCTGCGCTGCGTCCGCTAGTTCCAGTATTTCTGAGCTATGTACTCAGTTTTATTTATCTTGGTATCTACTGGAACAACCACCATCACTTGTTACAGGCGACTCGGCAGGTCAACGGTAATGTGTTGTGGGCTAATTTGCATCTGCTGTTCTGGTTGTCACTCATTCCTTTTGTCACTGCCTGGACAGGGGAGAACCACTTCGCCGCCTGGCCAGTTGCGCTTTATGGCACAGTGCTGTTGTTGGCTGCGATCGCTTACTTCATTCTTACTCGTGTTCTTATTTCTCACCACGGTAAAGATTCCACTCTGGCAATTGCACTTGGGCGAGACTTGAAGGGTAAAATATCAGTGGTGATTTATACCGTAGCAATCCTGCTTTCCTTTGTCAACTCCTGGTTGGCTTTCATGCTGTATGTTTTAGTTGCAATAATGTGGCTGATCCCCGATCGGCGTATTGAGAAGATTCTGACTTCGTGAAGAATGTTCCACAAAAAGCCATCGCCAGCCAGCTAACACTTCGCTTTAGGAATTAACAAATGACAATCCATCAAAACGGACTTTTTGTTGAACCCGGTCAAGGTCGTTCTTACTACTTTGGTCAAGACCTCTATACCTTCAAAGCAATTGGTGAAGAGACAGGGGAAGCCTATGCGCTTTGTGAGGTAATTGTTGCACCTGGTGGCGGTGCGCCAACCCATCGGCACAACCGAGAAAATGAATCATTTTATGTTCAAGACGGAGAGATTGAATTCCAGCTTGACGATCGTACTTTCGTTGCGACGGCTGGAACCTTCCTTCATTCACCCAAAGGCCAGCTTCACCGATTTACGAATACCACCGCTACACCCGCTAAAATGCTGGTTTGGGTCAATCCTGCTGGCTTTGAGAAATTTATTGCCGAAGTTGGAAAGGCCGTCAATGGTGAGATTACCCTTGGAGCATCCTTGAGCCCTGAAGACCTTGACAAAATTCTTACTACTGCTCCCAAGTACGGTATCGAAATCCTACCTCCACCATCCGAGTAGCGATCGTCGGATATTTTACCGTAAAACAATTGCTGGTAACTTCATAATTGCGATCGTTGTTTTCACTAACTAACTGAAATTATGATTTTTTTGCATATTTTATGAGCAGGAAGTCTTGGCTTGCTACCCATCTGCTGGAATATGACAATCCTGCTGAGGGAAAAATAGCAAGCTGGCAGATTCTCTGCCGATCGCAAGAAGTGAGTTTTGTCCTCCCCACGAGCGAGGGGGTAGCTAACCCGGATTTGATATGATGCTTGAATTCCTTGGAAGCAGTGTATTTGCTCGTTACGGATGAAATAAAGCCATGCGATTTGCCACCTATCTGCACCCACAAACATTTTCTACTTCCAAACTCCTTCAAGAAATTTCTTTTACCGGATATTCTTTTACTTACTACAACCAAGTTAGACACACTCTTAAAAACTATCTGAAAAACTATCCAGCCTTACCCTTAAGAAAGGCTAATATAACTGATTATCTTAGGGTTCACAGTCGCGAATATCTTCAAAAGATTATATTGCAAGCCTTCGATCGACCTCTGGATGAAATCAGCATATCCTTACCACAATTGAGTATAGAATGTCAAGGCTTGGAGTATTGTTTGCCCGGTTATCTCTACGGTTTGGGAGGAATGATGGAAGCGATCGACCAAATGAAACAGGGAAACCTAGAACGCGCTTACTGCTTCAGTATGGTTGGGCATCACGCTCATATTAATTGGGGACACGGTTACTGTCTCTTAAATCCTCTTGCCGCTGCTGCTCGATATGCTCAAGCCCAAGGATTTGAAAAAGTATTGATTGTTGACTGGGATATTCATCATGGCGATGGAACTCAGTCAATCTTTATCAACGATCGCAGCATCTATTGTATTAGCATTCATAGTGGCGTCGATCTCTACATGGCTAAAGCATCAGACTTGAAGGTTGGAACCACAACTTTTGCCGAAGCTGTGGGACACTGTAACATTCCGATCGTTAGTGAATCTTTTCCTGTTAAAGTTTTGGAGTCAGAGGGTATAACTGGCAGATTCTACTGCGGGCATCAGAGTATTAGCACTTTTGAGGAAGCTCTAGAAAACCTTCCCTGGCAACCTGACTTAGTTGCTATTTTTTCGGGTTATGATTCACACAGAGATGATTGTGGAAAGGGAATCACAGATTGGACAAATGCTGATTTCTGTAAACTGACGGAAATAGTATTAGATTTTGCTAAGAGATGTGGATGTCAAGTTCTCTCTACTCACGGAGGTGGCTACAAATTACCAGTTACAGTTGCAGCCGCTACTGCTCACGTCAGAACTTTAGCAACCTATGTTTAGTTTTCTGCTGTGTGACAACCCGCTTGAGCACGAAGTGTAAAGCTTCAAACCTGTAAAACCAAACTCGACCTGACTCCACGATCGCTCAATTCGATCGCGCAGGCTATCGGTGTCATCCCCGTAAATTGCCGAAACTGTGCCCTGCGAATGGCCGTGGCTGTTGAAGCCACACCAATACGGCAATGTCCATAATCGATCGCTCTTTTTCTTTCAACAATTGCTTTGCCCGTTCTACTCGTTGGGCGATCGGGTATTGATACTGTGGGGCAGTATTTTAAGCTTGCTTGGGGGGCAAGCAATGATATTTAATTGGCTATTTGAATGAGTCCAATGGTTCTGGCAACGATGGGATCGCCTAGATGAGAAAACAAAATGTCAAATCATCAAAAAAATTGGGTAGAAACCCCGTCCTTCTAGGACGGCTTTACACGGTGTCGTAGTATAATTTCAGTGGTAAATGACCCACTGTCCGTCGATGGAGACATACACCCTAACACCAAAGTTTGCGATGTTTCGCAACGGGGAAGAAAAATCGGTAGACCGGGAAAAGATGATGGGGCAATGAAATATGCATCCCTTGAATCAAAACGACAAAGAAATTCTTCTGTGGAATGAAGATACATAAAAACCGTTGGGCTAGCGGGGGAGCGTCTGTGGAGCGAACATAAGACCATAAAACTCCTTGTGGGTAGAGGCAGTTGCTATGAAACAGAAACCTAAATCGTGAGGTTTGGGAATCACCGCGCCTTGTTTGCCGGTGAGGATGTCAAAAATACAGTCCTGGACGCACTCCGGCCAAAGAAACCGGGTTTTTTTACCTCATCTGCGATGCTCTAACGAAGTCTCTTCGTAAAAAAACCCGGTTTCTGACCACCAGTGCGTCAGCCCTAAAATAGTTACGATCTTTATAAACAAATAAGAATTACTTGCATTAATATATTATAGCAATGACTATAGATGGCTGTGGATCTACCATCGCGTCAATTACCAGATGAAAAAATCTATCATTATAAAACAATGAGCATTTCTCGGCGTATTTTTCTTGCCAGCGGTACAGCAATGGCTGTCGTGGCAGTGGGGGAACTCAGCAAAAAAGCCCCAGTCCTAGCCCAAACGGGCAGCGTCAACCTTTATTCAGCACGTCACTACGACACTGATAATCAGTTGTACCAAAGCTTCACGAAAAAAACTGGCATCAAGGTTAACCTCGTTGAAGCGGAGGCTGACCAACTAATTGAACGGATCAAAAGTGAAGGTGCAAATAGCCCCGCTGATGTTTACCTCACCGTTGATGGTGGGCGTTTGTGGCGGGCGAAACAAGCAGGTATCCTACAACCTGTGTCTTCACAAGTCCTGACATCGGCAATTCCAGCAAGTTTGCGAGATCCTCAAGGTTTCTGGTTTGGTCTATCGCGCAGGGCACGGGTGATTGTTTATAACAAAAGCAAGGTGAACCCGGCCCAATTGTCAACCTATGAAGCGCTGACAGAACCTCGGTGGAAAGGCAAAATTTTAGTGCGATCGTCCACTAATATCTACAATCAGTCTCTTGTTGGGGCTATGCTAGCGGTTCATGGAGCTCAAAAAACAGAAGCTTGGGCGCGAGGATTGGTGGCTAATTTTGCACGTCCTCCAGAAGGAAATGATACGGCGCAAATCAAGGCTGTTGCAGATGGGGTAGGCGATATTGCCCTTGTTAATACCTATTATGTAGCTCGCTTAATGAAATCGAAAGATCCAAAAGAACAGGCGATCGCGGCGAAAGTAGGTGTATTTTTCCCCAACCAGCGCGATCGCGGTACCCACGTCAATATTAGTGGTGCCGGTGTAGTCAAAACCTCCCGTAACAAAGCAGCGGCGATCAAATTCTTAGAACACCTAGCCACTAAGGAATCTCAACAAATTTTTGCTAGGGGTAATTACGAATACCCTGTGATTTCAGGTGTGGCGATCGATCCTGCAGTTGCCAGTTTTGGTACATTCAAATCTGACCCTCTTAACCCTGACGTGTTTGGGAAAAATAACGCCGAGGCTTTAAAGATTGCCGATCGCGCAGGATGGAAATAGAGACGTTTTGAACAAGAAGTCAGGAGTCCGAACTTAAATTTTAGAATAATTCAGTATGAATTATTCTGAATTCTGACTCCTGATATCATTTCTCTGTAATCATCAACTGAAGCAAGTACCCCTTCTCTAGTCCCCTTTATTAAGGGGGACGGGGACAGCCGGGGGTTTAATTAGCGTGTAACTTCACATTAAATTGGTAAGCTGTTGCGGCATTTAAATTGTATGTCAAAAAAAAATCAAAGTCTTGTGGGGTGTCCCGCCCGCCCTGAATATACAATTTAAATGCGCGACAGCTTATAACTTCTTTAATTTTTAATTGTACCATCCGGCATTATTGCCCCTTTCAGGTTTGCCCCTTTCAGGTTTGCCCCTGTCAAATCAGCACTATTTAAGTCAGTTTCACTTAAATCGGCATTACTAAGATTGGCATTATTCAGTTTGGCCCCCCGCAAAAAAGCCCCCTTGAGATTTGCATTACTCAAATCAGCCTTTGTGAGATCGGCGGCAGATAAACCTGCTTTTTCCAGAGAAGCACCTTTTAAATTTGCACCTTTGAGATTGACGCTATCGAGTAAGGCTTCATTAAGTTTGACATTTTCTAGCACAGCACCTTCCAACTTAGCACCATTGAGATTAGCGCTGGTTAAATCCATGTCACTTAACTTGGTATTAGTCAGATCGCATTCTGGACATTGCTTAGTTTTTTGTAATGTTTCGAGGGGATCTGCCGCCTTTTTTTGGCATCCAAAGGTGACAAAAATAGTAAGCAGTAACAAAGAGATTGTGACAGTAGTGCGGGTAAACATTGCTAAGTTTTTATTAATCATCTTGATTTTCAAAGGAATAATGTCAACTGTTAACTGTCAACTGTCAACTGTTAACTGTTAACTGTTAACTCTGTTGAAGACTTACGCGATCGCGCAATTTTCCAACTTAATAAAATAACCGGTAACATCCCCACTAAAACAATAGCGAGTGCAGGACCAGAAGCTTCAGCCAATCGCTCATCTGAGGCAAGTTGATAAGTTCGCACAGCCAAGGTATCAAAGTTAAAAGGTCTAATAATTATAGTAGCAGGTAACTCTTTCATGACATCAACGAATACTAACATCATAGCAGTTAATAAACCTCCCGTCATCATTGGTGTATGAACTGTAACTAAAGTTTGCATCGGACTATAACCCAAACTTCTCGCCGCATCATCTAAATTAGGCTTAATTTTGCTCAAACTTGACTCCACGGCATTTAAAGAAACAGCTAGGAAGCGAACTATATAAGCAAATACCAAAGCTGCGATCGTACCGCTTAACAACAAGCCTGTAGAAATTCCCAAGTTTTCACGCATCCAACCATCAAATAGATTGTCAAATTTTCCAATGGGAACCATAATCCCCACTGCAATGACAGAACCAGGTACAGCATAGCCCATTGCCGCAAGTCTAGTTCCTAACTGCACTCCTAAATTAGGATATAACCGTAAACCATAAGCCATAATCAAGGCAATAATTACGGCTAAAATTGCTGTCAGTGTTGCCAAAATTAAACTATGACGGGCAAATATCCAAAAGCGTTCATCTAAGGTTACTTGCCAATTCGCTAAGGTCAACTTGACTAAAAGACCTGCTGGCAATAAAAAACCACAAAATAGCGGCATAAAACAAGCCATTACCGCTAAAACTTCCCTGATTCCTTTAAGCTGATAAGTTTGCAGTTGGCGATAGCGACTGCTAGCTTGATAATATTTAGTGCGGCTGCGCGACCAGCGTTCTACTAAAATTAAACCCAGAACAAATAATAATAGCAGGGCAGCTAATTGATTGGCTGCAATTCGTTCTCCCATGCCAAACCAAGTCCGATAAATACCTGTGGTGAATGTGTCAACTCCAAAATACTGAACAGTGCCATAATCGTTGAGAGTTTCCATCAAAGCCAGTGCTAAACCTGCAACAATTGCGGGTCTTGCCATTGGTAAGGCAACTGTAATAAAACTCCGCCAAGGACTACAGCCCAGTATTCTACTAGCTTCTAGCGTACAAGTGGATTGCTCCAAAAATGCAACTCTTGTTAATAGGTAGACGTAGGGATATAAAACTAAGATTAGCATTAAGATTGCTCCCGGGAGCGATCGCACGTTAGGAAACCAATAGTCTCCATAACTCCAGCCAAAAATATAACGCAAAGCAGTTTGAACTGGGCCGGAAAATTCTAAAAAGTCTGTATAAGTATAAGCTAGCACATAAGCTGGGGCCGCTAAGGGTAACAGTAATGCCCATTCAAATACGCGACTGGCCCGAAAGCGACACATTGTTACTAGCCAGGCACATCCTACGCCAATCAGGACAACACCACAGCCGACACCGATCGCTAACCATAAAGAGTTGACAATATAACGGATTAAAACGGTCTCAGTTAAATGTTGCCATGTATCTTTAGCTTCAACAAAGATACTCGATAAGACACTGAGAACTGGTATGGCGATCGGCAATGCTAAAGCGATAATTGCCACGGTCCACCCACTAGCGGATAAACCGCGTAAGGTCGATCGCCATTGGATTGTCCTGATTCCTGTTTGCTGTAGTGATTGTTGAGAATTTTTCATCGCTAGTAAAAAGTCTAGCTTGCTAGTTTATCAGTAGGTGTAAACATTTGTCAAGTCTTCATGACAATTTATCTCACTAAACTGGTTTATTGTAGAATAGTAAGTTGTTGATTATTTATAGCAATAATGGCTCGACCTATAATTCTGCATTTGGATGGTGTAACAAAACAGTATTCCCAAGCAGCATCACCTGCGGTGGCATCTGTCACCCTGACTTTACATCAGGGAGATATACTGGGGTTGTTGGGGCCATCGGGTTGTGGGAAAACAACTTTGCTGCGGTTAATTGCTGGTTTTGAACAGCTACAAGCAGGGACGATCGCTTTAGCAGGAAAAACTGTAGCGAGTGTTAATATGTCAGTGCCGCCGGAACAGCGAGACATTGGTATGGTGTTTCAAGACTATGCACTTTTCCCCCATTTGACAGTCGCGAAAAATGTAGCTTTTGGCTTAACGCATCAAGGAAAAGAGTCAAAGCATAATATTCAGAAAGGTGTCGCTGAAGCTTTAGCGTTGGTGGGATTAGAAGGATTGGAAAACCGTTATCCCCATGAATTATCGGGGGGTCAGCAACAGCGAGTAGCCCTGGCCCGTGCGTTAGCCCCTAGACCTGCGATTATTTTACTAGATGAACCGTTGAGTAATTTAGATGTACAAGTACGGTTAAGATTGCGTCAGGAAGTCCGCGAGATTCTCAAAGCAACGGGAACCTCTGGTGTATTTGTCACCCACGATCGCGAAGAAGCACTTTCGATTTCAGATTGGGTAGCGGTGATGCGTCAAGGTCAAGTAGAACAGTTTGGCACTCCAGAGGAAGTTTATCAAGAACCAGCATCTCGATTTGTGGCTGAGTTTGTGACGCAAGCTAATTTTGTGTCTGCATCGCTGAAGCAGGATATTTGGGAAACAGAAGTAGGTTGTTTTGCTGTTAAACGAGATTCATGTTCACCAGTTCCCTGTGAGGTTTCTACTCAAGGAGAATTGATGATCCGGCAGGAAGACTTGAGTTTATACTTAGATGAAGATTCGCCTGTTGTGATTTGCGACCGCCAATTCTTAGGCAGAGAAAATCGTTATTGTTTAAAAACACCTTCGGGCGAAAAGTTATATGCACTCACAACCACAGGAAATGTTTTTCCCATTGGTTCTAAAGTTCGGTTATCTTGTGGTGAGAATTCTCCCTTAGCTTTCTTTGTCGGTAAGCCTCAGCCATAGCTAATGGCTAATTCCTAATTGCTAATGAGGAAAAAATCCTCCCCCTCTTCCCATCTCCCAGTCTCCCCCTCTTCCTTCTTCCCTCTTCCTTATACTGTCTGATAGGTTCTTTGTCTATCGCTGTTGTCAGGGAAGGGGCTAGTCACGATATGCTCTGCTTTTATACCCGCTGCAATCAGCGCTTGGCTTAGACCTTCCTCGAAGTTATCTTCTTCAATTACAACTTGATAATCAATTAAACGAGCATGAAACAGAATCGTGTCAATCCAGCGCTGTTTATCCCAGCCTGTAGCCAGAATCAGAAAGTGACCCGAATCGACATCACAGACGGGGTAAAGCTGGATCGCCTGTAAACGCGGTTGGGCGATCGTTGATTCTTGCAGGGTTTTTTTGAGAATGTCTGCATAGCTTAGTGAGTTATCCATTGGAGAATCACCTCTTGATTTGGTTCGTAAACTAATAAGTTGATTTTATTTCGTTGAACGGCTAACTGAAAAATCGGTTTTTGAAAGTGTTTAATGTAGATCGCTTGGCTCACAGCTAAAAACAACTGACGCTCCGGTTCTTGGCCTTCCAATGCCCATTGGTAAAGCTGAAGCTGTCCCATCGTTTTTTCCAGTTCGCTGATGACGGAGGGTGAATCGAAGTCTTTGATTTCAACAGCGATTTTCTGCCCTTCTTTTTCTGCTGTGAAAAACTTTTCGGCTCCTAAGTCGGCTTTCAAAAGTGTCTGTTCTAATACTAAGACTAAAGGATCGTCCGTAATTGTCCACCCGTCTTTTTCGAGGGTGCGACGTAGGGAGAAGTGTAAATTATCGCGTCTAGACATTCGACATTCGAGAATTGAGGTTAGGAAAGATAAGCAGGGACTTTTTGAACTCCTATGTCTTGCAGATATCGCTTCTTACGATCTATGGTACCACATCTGCGATATAATTTAAGTTATACGTCATAGAAAACTTGTAGGGAGTTTAAATGGCAAGGCAACCAATTGTTCTCAATGGAATAGAGTTCAAATCCCAAAAAGATGCTATTGAGCACTTCAAAAATATGTTGGATCGCTATCGAAATGGTCAAACCATAGCAGGTGACGATCGCGATATGTTACTGGCTCTTCTGGAGCGCCATCCTCAAGCCGATAAAAAGATTGGATGTGGTGTAAAACGTTTGTACAAAGATAGAACAGATATGCCGACAAGTTGCTTTTGGATAGAAAGAACAGATTGCTCTCGAACGGATTTTTCTTATCTCTCAGCGATTTCTGCTAAAGAAAAATCTCTTTATCAAGAATTTTTAGAAGCCTGCCGTGCCGCTGTTCAAGATGATCTTTGGGTAACTAAAGAAAAATATTTTGAAGATTTTGCTGATTCGGATAAAAGAGTTGAATGCGATATTACTGGTGATAAGATAGCTATTTATGAGAGCCATCTTGACCATAAAAAACCCATGACATTTCAGGTAATTGTGGAGAATTTTATTGGCGCTAATGATATTGAAATAAAACCTGAAATGTTGTTGATGTCCCAGGATGCCCAGTTTCAAACAACTATGATTGATCAAGAGTTAAAGGATAAGTTTCGACGATATCATTATAAAATGGCGAAGCTTAGGATTATTAAAGCGGAACAAAATCTTAGTCTTGGCGGCTCTGAGAGAATTCGGAAGAGCCGTAATCCTGTATTGATTCCTAAGGAACTTTTAGGTGACTGACGTATCACATCTCTGTGGGAGCGGATGGACTCAGATTTCTGGTGCATTGCAAAGTTTTCTGGCAGCCGCTCAACAGGAACGTTACATTTTTTCCCGAAAGGTGAAACCCGATCGCCTGCAACTCCTTCCCATCGCCCTCTTTCTCTCTCCTCAAAAAATACAGCCACCACCAAGGCTCAAATCAGATCCGGACCGATCGCCTGCGATCGCCAATATGCCGCCAACCCCGTCAGCAACCAATTCCCCTCGCTATCCCACCAGCGCCACTATTGCTGAGTCTGATTTTGATAACTGCCTTCCCATAGGCTCAATTGTACTCCTATAAGTTCGATCGGCTACTGAAGGAAACGATATTACAAAATAAAAGCCTTTCATCCCCGGACTAAAGCCACCGGGATGAAAGGCTTTTGCACATTTTAACCAGCCTTCAATCTTGTTGGTTTAACACATTTAAGCTAATTTTATTCAGATGAAAGTTATGTTAAATTTCGGATTTCTGTCCTTGCGATTCCGGCACTGCCACTTCTGAATCCGCCTGATTGAGAGCAATGTCTGGAGATTTTGCAAGCTCTACTGGCTCGGGAGTGCGTTTAGAAAATCCCCACACAAACATCAACACGATACTGGAAACTAGCAGCCATTGCGGAGGAACTAACTCCGGATTAATTACTTTCAGCAACAACCGCAGTCCCACGAACCCAACTGTGATATAACCAGCACTTTCTAGGTGAACGAATTCATCCAGCCAGCGGATGAACAACCCGGCCATGAATCGCAGGGCAATAATTCCAATAGTAGCGCCAGTTACCACGATAAAAGTGTTGTCAGACACAGCGATCGCAGTAGTAACGCTATCCAATGAAAATGCTAAATCCGTAAAAGCAATCATGGGAATTGCTTGCCACACCGAGGCAAATCTGGGCCCGTGATGTTCTCCTTCGGAGTCTGTATCTGAAGTAAAATGTTGGTAAACAAGCCACAGCAGGTAGAGAGCACCCAGCAGTTCAAACTGCCAGTATTGGATTACCCAAGTAGCCGTTAAAATTAGTGCAATCCGCAGTACAAAAGCAATTATCAAACCCAAGTTGAGAGCCTTTTGCTGTTCCGTGGGATCTTCTAAACCTTTAGAGATAGACGCCAGGGCGATCGCGTTGTCAGCAGAAAGTACAGCTTCCAAAGCCACCAAAACCAACAATAATAAAAAGCCGTCAAGTCCAACGTTGGGCGAAGCTTCGAGAAATTTATCTACCATTAACTCTTTTGTGCACCTAAGATTGGCAAGGGTCGAGCGCAGCGCAAATTACCCGCTGTGTCTCAAATTAGTGTCACCTTCAGTTAAATCTTAACCTAATGCGGTAATTCTGCACTACTCCGATGGTCGGAACGAAGAAAGTTCGGCAACGGATTCGCTTGCTTCGCTTGGTTCGGATGTAACGGATATAACGGATGGATGTTGAGGTAAGAGGGTACAAAGAAGAGGGAAGAAGCAGGATTTTTCCCACTCTGACACTCGGACACTCTCCGCATCTCCGGCTCCCCCACTCCCCCACTCGCACAGTCGGACACTCCTCCCCGGACGCACCAAATTTATTTCAAGTTGTAACAAATGATTCCCAAAAGCGCCAATTTGTCTGAAATTGGTGAAAGCTCGTGCCCGCGAAAAGGAGTTTTCCCAATATGTCTTTAACAGATACCCAAGTCTACGTAGCGCTCGTAATTGCTTTGATTCCCGGAATCCTGGCTTACCGCCTCGCAACTGAACTGTACAAGTAGTTTCCAGGCACCAGCCGCGAACCGCTTAGCGAACCTGCCCGAGTAGTTAACTCTCTCGCATTACAGACAATTGCTGCCTCAGTGGAGTAAATAGTCTGTGGTCAGCAAGACGAGACTGCAAGGGCAGGCATTTTTATTCGGAAATTCTGTCCTCAGGCGTCACCTCGCACCCCCAGAATGCCCCCGCCACAGCCCAAGCTGGTTGCTAATAGAGGAATGGGAACCAAGGAGTAAATCTTAATGGCTGATGCTCAGGACAGCTTATCCCAAGTTCAAGAAAAAGGTAGACACGATAGTTTTACCATTGATGCTAGCGGCAGACCCATAGCTTTGGGCGGTACTCGATTGATGTTACCTACAATTGGCTGGGTATCTACCTACGAAGGCTTGCCCCATGTCACCACAAAAGCATTTACTATTTGACAACAAGCTGGAAGCTGGTCGATCGGCTTTAGCTATGACATAGAGCCAGAAGTTACGCCTGGCGTCGCGGGACTTTGTTGGTGTTGATTTGGGAGTTAAACAGTTGGCTACCCCTTCGTGCGGCGCGGTCAATCGATTTGAGATTTTAGATTTGAGATTTTAGATTGAAGCATTGACCCCACGGATAAATTCGGGGGGCAAGTTTCTCGGATACAGGTTTTTTATTTCTGGACGGATGAATCCGGGGGCTTGTATCCTGGATGCTTTCGGTCATGGCAAATCCCAAAGCTTTGAGGCAAGCGCATCAGCAACGCCGCACGAAGGTCGCGTCAGGCGGCGCAAGCATCCGGGTAGTAAGGGATATCACAGACAAAAGTTGAGGTTAGCTTCAGCTCATCAACGAGGAGGTCAATCAGTCTCAAAAATTTTGGCTGTCAGCACCCTGACAAACCGGGGCGGGTGTGCGTTAAGCTCAGAATTTGCTCTTTTGAGCTCTCAAACCTCAGTCTCAGGTATTTGAAAAAAAATTATGCAAGCGACTCAACCCACCGTTACTCCACTGCGACCTGTAAAAAACTCTCCTCGAGTTGCTCCTCGCAGCAGCCGCCGCCAGCGTTCTTACCCTCACAAAACGCTCGGCGCCGAAACAGGAGTCAAGTTAGCAGTCAACATGGTACTTTCAGTCTGTGCCACTTCTGCTTTGATTCAGCTTTGGCCTCACTACCGGGCCGTGCAAGAAAAATTGCACGAAATCCAAGCTGAAGTCAATCTTACCCAAGGGCGAGTAAATCAGTCGCGATCGAACTTTAACCGCTACTTTGACCCCAGTCTTGCTAAAACTGTGATGCAAGAGCAAAGCAATCGCTCTGACCCCCAGCAGCGTCCGGTGATTTTGCAGGAACCAGAGGTACCCGAAGCCGAGGAATCAACCCCGCAACCTTAAGGGAATGGGAGTTTTGGGTTTTGAGATCGCGTCCGATAGCATCATTCTTGTCTGTCATTGCTTCGCACAGCGAACCATGACAGATGAATCTGTCGGACGTGAGATGACTTTTGAGTTAAAGAGTTTTTAGGCTCAGATCGTTTCCGGTTATGGGCACGATCGAGTCCTGGTCAATAATTCCACATTCCCCAACGGACGACTCCCCACCCCCAACGGACCATCCCGAACGGTGTAACCGGAATTGATATCGTTCTTGTCTGGGATTGCGAGCGAAACGCAGAGACAGACAAAGAGCTGTGTATTGACGCCCTGCAGCAAGCTCAAAACTTCAAACTCCGGCTGCTTATACTGACTTTGCCAGCACGGTTTTTTCTTTCAGTAGTTGCAGTGCAGCTTGATATTGCAAGTCGGAGGAGGTGCCGATTCGATCGCGTGCAATCGGTTCCAAAGGCACTACCCGATCGGGCGCAATCCCCAGCTTGTTAATATCTTTATGGTTCGGTGTCTCGTACTTAGCAACAGTCACGGCTAACCCGGAACCGTCAGACAAATCAAACAGCGACTGAATCAGCCCTTTGCCAAAAGTGTTTTCTCCTACCAGTTGAGCTCTGCCGTTATCTTGCAGCGCACCCGCCAAAATTTCGCTAGCGCTGGCCGTTCCCTTGTTCACCAAAACAATCAGCGGATCGCCAGTCAAGGCTTCTCCCGAGGCTTCAAAACTGCCGAGAATGCCTTGTCGGTTCACCGTGTAGACGATCGTCCCGGAATCGAGCCACAAGCGGGCAATTTCAATCCCTGCTTGCAACAGTCCCCCCGGATTGTTCCGCAGGTCGAGAATGTAGGCGGCGGCTCCTTGTTTTTCCAAGCGGTCGATCGCGCGGGCGACTTCCTCAGTGGCGTTAGCGCTGAATTGACTCAGGCGAATGTAGCCCACCGATAAATTCTCCGGCGACTGCAATTCGGCGTAAACCGGATTCAGGGCTATGCGATCGCGCACTAGCTCAATTTCCTCAACAGCGTTCCTTCCCTCGCGCCCCAAGGTCAAGGTAACGCGAGTGCCGATGCGACCGCGCATTCGAGTTGCTGCTTCGTCTAGGCTCAATTCTGAGGTAGGAGTGCCATCAATTTTCAGGATGCGATCGAGGGGTTGGATGCCAGCTTTATCCGCCGGTGAGCCGGCCACAGGAGCCACCACTGTCACGGTATTTGTCTGGGGGTCGATCGCAATTTGCACCCCCACTCCCGTCAATTCTCCCGAAGTGTTGACCTGCAAACTGCGGTACTGTTCCGGTTTCAGCAGTCGCGTGAAGGGGTCGTCGAGATTCGCCAGCATCCCCTGGATCGCCGTGTAAGTCTGCTCTCTGTCGTTGAGCGGTTGCTTGACAGCTTTTTCGCGAATCGACCACCAGTTTTTAGAGTTGAATTTGTCGTCCACATAAGAGCGATTGACAATTCGCCAAGCTTCGCTCAAAAGCTGCTGTTCTGGAGTTAGGGCCGCCGCAGGCCCGGCCCACGGGCCTAGAACTAGGGCGACTTGGAGGAAAAGTAAAATAGCAATCTGGAAAACTCGTCTGTGCATGATTTTTCTGTAAAAGATAGGCAAGTATTGCATCTCCTGTATTTTAAGTTTGTAGGCTTTTAAGCTTTTGCGCATTTAACTCTCCCCAAGGCATTCGGCATTCGTCAAACGTCCTCCGCGAACAAAAAATTGGTTAAATGTAACATTTAATCGCCCCATAAGTGAAGTTTTATCATAAATATTAAAATTTACGCCCCAGCGACCCGGTGGCAGGGTCGGACTTTGGTTCGCTCGCTAGGCTCTTGGCTGTATGCCAGCTTGGGGCGGATGTTGAGCTTGCAGAAAATGGTATTTGAGACTCGGCAAAAGCATCGCTCGCGTGAAATTTGCACAGCAATTATGTTACATTTTTTATCACAGTCTGGAATTCGATCGGGCAACGCCAGCGAGTAGGGATAAGCGACCGCTTAGTTTCCCAGGGCTTTCCGGCGATCGCACAATAGAGTTCCTTTCGTCAGCTCCAAATTAAAAAAATAGCCTCAGGCATTTGCTAGTAAAAGCAAGCTGCTCGGCGCGGGGCGACAAAAAACCTTGTGGCTGCTGCCCTGAACCTCAACCACAGCAATATTCTTTTAGGAATTCTGGCTCCATGTTTTCTAAACAAATCACCGACTCAAAAACCTACCAGTGGTTTGAGGAACGCCTGGAAATTCAGGCGCTCGCCGATGACATCACTACGAAGTACGTACCCCCCCACGTCAATATTTTCTACTGCTTGGGCGGGATTACTTTAGTTTGCTTTCTGATCCAGTTTGCCACCGGCTTCGCCATGACTTTCTATTACCGTCCCACGGTAGCAGAAGCTTTTTCTTCAGTGCAATACCTGATGAATGAAGTCAACTTCGGCTGGCTGATCCGCTCCATCCACCGCTGGTCTGCCAGCATGATGGTACTGATGATGATTTTGCACACCTTCCGGGTTTACCTGACCGGCGGCTTCAAAAAGCCCCGCGAGTTAACCTGGGTGACAGGAGTAATCTTGGCAGTCATCACTGTTTCTTTCGGCGTGACCGGCTACTCGCTGCCTTGGGATCAAATCGGTTACTGGGCGGTTAAAATCGTTTCCGGTGTCCCCGAAGCCATCCCGGTTGTCGGCTCTTTGATGGTTGAACTGCTGCGCGGCGGTGTCAGCGTCGGTCAAGGCACTTTGACTCGCTACTACAGCTTGCACACTTTTGTGTTGCCTTGGCTGATTGTAGTGTTCATGCTGGCTCACTTCTTGATGATTCGCAAGCAAGGTATCTCTGGCCCGTTGTAAGTTTTGAGTTGTGGGGGCGGTATTTTTTTTGCCCCCCCCGCTGAATTGTGAGTTGAAAATTCAGAATTCATCACTCATCAAAAAATTGGGCACGAAACCCCGTCCTTCTAGGACGGCTTTGTATTAGCATCTAGATGGTCACTGACCCACTGTCCGTCGATGGATTCAGACAGCCTAACGAGCGAAGTCCAGTTTGACTGGCGGCGCAGACAAATCGGTAGACCGGGAAAAGAGGATAGGGCAATGGCAAACATCCCTAGAATCAAAACAATACATAAGAATTCCTTTTGGGGTTTTCGACACATAAGAACCGCAGGGCTTGCGGGGATAGTCTGTGGAGCGAACGTAAGACCAATACTCCTTGAGGGTGGAGGCAGTTGCAAAGAAGCAGAAACCTAAATTGTGAGGTTTAGGAATCACCGCACCTGATAGTCGGTGAGGATGTCAAGATATTTATTTACGGCCCATACTTCCTGCGATCGCACCGCTGATTCAGACTAACGAATACAGCGGCATCCCAGGCCCGGCTAAAACTAAAAGGAGAACACTCTTACTATGTCTATTCTCAAAAAACCAGATTTGAGCGATCCAGACCTCCGCGCTAAGCTCGCTAAGGGCATGGGTCACAACTATTACGGCGAACCAGCTTGGCCTAATGACTTGCTCTACGTTTTCCCTATAGTCATCATGGGAACGATTTCTCTGTGCGTCGGTTTGGCGGTACTAGACCCGGCTTTGGTTGGGGAACCTGCTGATCCTTTTGCTACTCCGCTGGAAATTCTGCCGGAATGGTATTTGTGGCCTGTGTTCCAACTCCTGCGCGTTTTGCCTAACAAATTGTTGGGTATTGCTTGCATGGCTGCTGTTCCCGTTGGCTTGATTTTGATTCCGTTCATCGAGAGCGTTAACAAGTTTCAAAATCCGTTCCGCCGCCCTGTTGCTACTACTGTTTTCCTCTTGGGAACTGCGTTCACTCTGTGGTTGGGTATTGGTGCTATTTTCCCGATCGACAAATCTTTCACCCTTGGTCTTTTCTAAGATTTAAGCTTGCTTGATTTTGACGCCTGCGGGTTTCCTGTAAAGTGCTTTGGTACTGGTGGGAAACTTTAGCGGGCGTCATTTGATTTTAGATTTTAGATTTTAGATTTTAGATTGGGGATTTTAGATTTTTGATTTTTGATTGGTGATTGGTGAGTTTTGAAATACTCACCGGCCTGAAGGCGCGGTGATTCTTGACGCTTCATCGGGTTCTGCTACCGAAATAGTCTGACAAT
>NZ_JAUBTO010000067.1:0-33396 GCF_036702495.1 Microcoleus sp. C2D2
TTAGTCATTAGTCATTAGTCATTAGTCATTAGTCATTAGTCATTAGTCATTAGTCATTAGTCATCAGTCATCAGTCAACAGTCAACAGTCAACAGTCAACAGTCAACAGTCAGCGTAGAATCGTCTTTCTTACCATCATCGTACCCATGTTTTTGAACCATACAATTACAGCTTTAAGTTCTGGGATGGCTTCTCTACTTGCCCCCATACCTTTGTTAGCAACAGTCGAGGCAGAAAATTCGCCGATCGTCCTCAGCGGAGTTTTGCTCAGTTTGGTAGTGATTTATATCGCCAGTAAAATCGGCGCGGAAGTGGCTCTAAAATTTGATTTCCCCCCGGTTTTGGGTGAACTTGTAGCAGGGGTAATTGTTGGCGTATCTGCTTTACACCTAATCGTTTTTCCCGGAAGCGGGCTGTCAGCCTCAGACTCAGGGATTATGACAGTTCTGCAATCGATTAATCATCTGTCTCCTGCCGCCCTCACCAGTGTCTTTGAATCGCAGAGTGAAATCATTTCAGTGCTAGCAGAATTAGGCGTGATTATTCTGCTGTTTGAAATAGGCTTAGAGTCGGATCTCAAACAACTCAAGGAAGTCGGAATTCAAGCTACCGTTGTCGCCTGCGTAGGTGTGGCAGTTCCCTTTGCCGCTGGTACTGCGGGCTTGATGATAATTTTCCACACGGCGGCAATTCCAGCAATTTTTGCAGGGGCAGCTTTGACGGCAACCAGCATTGGAATTACGTCGAAAGTGTTGTCGGAATTAGGACAACTGAACTCTAAAGAAGGTCAAATTATTGTCGGTGCGGCGGTGATTGATGATGTGTTGGGAATTATTGTCCTGGCTGTTGTCGCCAGTTTAGCCAAAACCGGGGAGATTGATGTTGTTAATGTCATCTATTTGATTGTCAGCGCAACTGTTTTTCTGCTAGGTTCGATTCTGTTGGGGGGCATCTTCGACAAAACCTTCTCGGCGGTGGTGGTTCAACTCAAAACTCGCGGCAATATTATCATCCCGGCATTTATTTTTGCCTATTTCATGGCTTTTCTGGGCAACGCAATTCATCTCGAAGCGATTTTGGGTGCCTTTGCTGCGGGCTTGGTTTTGGATGAAAGCGATGCGCGCAATGAGTTGGATGAATTGGTGAAACCCATCGCCGATTTATTTGTGCCCATCTTTTTTGTAACGGTGGGGGCTCGGGCGGATTTGGGGGTTTTGAACCCAACAGTACCCGATAATCGGGCGGGACTTTTGATTGCCGTATTTTTGATTGTGGTTGCTATTTTGGGCAAGATCGTAACAGGTTGGGTGGTGTTTGGTCAGCCTGGAATCAATCGATTGGCGATCGGAGTGGGGATGATTCCTCGGGGCGAAGTCGGGTTAGTGTTTGCCGGCATCGGTTCCGCGAGTGGGGTTTTGGATAAACCGTTAGAAGTCTCGATTATTATTATGGTGATTCTGACGACTTTTTTGGCTCCGCCTTTTCTGCGGATTGCCTTTGGCGATACGGTAGTGCCTCCTGCTAGTGGGGAACTTTCTAGCGAGAAAATCGTTTGATATCAAATCCGTTAGCATCGGAATATTCATCTCTCTGTTCTCTGACTCTGCGTTAAGAGCGTACTCTGCGGTTTAATCATTCCAATGCAACCGGAATTGATATGATTGAGAGAATTTGAGTCGGGACGATCGACTGATTTAGAAACAAATGTCGATCGTCCAAATTTATTTAGCCGTAATCATAAGTCCTAAGTTGTGAGAAGCTGCTACAACTTGACTTTTAACTGATAACAATTGTCAGCGAGTTTAATCAGTTCGCCCAGACCCCAGGTACCCCGATCGTTCAAAAATTCCGCTAGTTGATTCGGGATGGCTTCTAGACCCAGAAATGCCCCGCTGATTGCACAAGCCATTGCTGCGGTGGTATCCACATCGCCACCGACGGCGATGCTAGTGCAGAGAGTTTCCCAGTAATCTTGAGGCGTTCTCAAAAACGCATATAAACTCCACAAGACGCTACCAACTACAAAAGGCGAGATTCCTTGCCAAGAGTGCTCGTAGTTTAACGGGAGTCCAGCTTGAGAAATCAACTCTACGGCTGACTCTGGAGGCAATTTGACCCAATCAATCAAATCTTTGAGCAAAGCGGCAAAGGAAGAATCAACTTCTGCTACCCATTCGCTCAGTTGACCGAGAAATGGCTCAGTTTCAATCCTCAGGTCAGATTGAAGGGCGATCGCCACAGCCCCCGCGATCGCCACAGCCCCCGCAGAACACCGCGAATCTTGATGGGTGATGCGCCCTTGCTCGCAAGCAGCTTGTACAAGCTGGGACGGGCGATCGTAGAACATTAAGCCGATCGGTGCAGCCCTCATTGCACTGCCATTACCAGCATTGGGAGCAGGAGTACCAGCTTCTTGCCAAGCAACGCCCCGTATCAGGCGGTTTGCAGCTTCTTCTGTCGATCGACCGCGCCCGACAATGCGCTCTTGAGCGAAAATGTCAGCAATACGGGTGGCGTAGTCGCTGGGGTCGAATTCGCCACAAGCGACGTAGCTTTGGAGGAGTTCGCGGGCGAGTTGGGAGTCGTCCGTGTATTGACCAAAAGGCAAGCCGAAGCGATCGCGATCTCTGATTTTTTTGCGTCTAACTTCGTAGCTGACAAAGTTTTGGCAAACTTCGGGAGGATAGCCTTCTACCCTACAGCCTATAGCGTCGCCGAGACACTGACCGATCAGACAACCTCTAAATTGTTCCAGACGCGGTACTGTCATTTATCAGAAAACAGGATTTAAAACCCCGTCTTTATAGAACGGCTTTAATTGTAAACCTTTGTTGCCAAATAGATATCTTATGCTGAATGGCTTAGTCTAACAGAGGAGGCAAAGCAATGCTAGTTTTTGAGTTCAAAACCTACGGAAAATCAAGTCAGTTTACAGCTGTAGATGAAGCAATTCGTACACCCTCCACTTCGCTCCGCCCAATTTGTCAGAAATAGCTGTTTGCGCTATTGGATAGACAACAAAAAAGTGAACAAATACGACTTGAATAAATACTGCGCGGTACTAGCTCACGACTTGACCTTTGCTTCGGAACTTAACTCAATGGCCCGAGAAGCCAGTGCCGAACGAGCTCGGTCTGCTATCTCCCGATTCTATGATAACTGCAAGAAGGGTATCCTTGGCAAAAAAGGATATCCAAAGTTTCAGAAAAATTGTCACTCTGTTGAATACAAGTCAACCGGCCCGAAACTTGCCGAAGATCCCAAATCAATCAACTTTACCGACAAAAAAGGAATCGGGCGGTTAAAAATGAAAGGAACACGGGATTTGCATTTCTACCAAATTAGCCAAATAAAACGAGTGAGATTGGTAAAACCTGCAGATGGCGTGTACATTCAGTTTTGTATTGATGTCGATCGAAAATAAAACACAGAACCCTCTGGGAATACCATCGGCTTAGACGTTGGATTAAAGGAATATTACACCGATTCAAACGGAACTACGATTGAAAATCCTAGATTCCTACGAAAACGTGAAAAAGTCCTCAAGCGTTCAGCACGTCGTGTATCCAGGAAAATTAAAGGTTCAAAAAACCGAGGCTCTCGCTAGGCAGATTCAGAGCATAGCGCCATCTCAAAATAAGCAGGCAGCCGCATTGCACCATGCTGTAAAATTAGCGGGAGTGCGTAATCTCATCCAACGATGTAGTCGCCGTGCGTTGATTTGAGAATAAAAAATATGGTGAATAATCATTGCTTAGCTAAGTCTATTAACGACGCATCTTGGTATCAATTCCGTGTCAGGCTCGAATACTTTGGAAAAGTATTTGAGAAAGTTACGGTTGCCGTGAATCCCCACTACACCAGCCAAGAATGCTCTAGTTGCGGTATAATCGTAAAGAAAACTCTATCTACTAGAACGCACGTTTGTAAATGCGGATGCAGTTTGGGTAGAGATGAAAACGCAGCTAAAATCATCCTCAAGGAGAGGATTGGGTACGGTAGGGCATACCGGAACCTTTGGTATTGAACCAAGCAACGCTGTCTTGAGAATTGACCTCTACTGTTGCTGGAGAAATCTTGCCTCAGCAAGTTAGCTCGTCGATTAAAGAATCCCCGCGCCTGATAGCCCGGGAGTGTCAACTCTTAAGTCGGCGTCGGCAGACGAAAGTTTTACTCTATACAGCGGTTTTAACCGCCGAATAATAAAGCGGGTGGCTCACCAGGATTTAGTATTACTGTTTCCTTCGGGCTTCTGCAATTAACAAGAATGAGGTTTGAACTATGCCGCACCTATCTTCTGTCCTATTTTTTGCTTTATGCTTGCTATTTCCCACTGCCACCATTGCTCAAATCCTCCCCGATCGCACCCTGGGCAATGAAAATTCCCGTACAGTTTTCGACACTATTAATAACTTACCATCTGACCGCATTGAAGGTGGTGCAACTCGCGGTGTTAATCTCTTTCACAGTTTCCGCGAATTCAATGTAGGTGAAGGTAGAGGAGCATATTTTGCCAATCCTAACGGTATTGCTAACATTTTCACCCGCGTTACTGGTGGCAATCCTTCCAATATTTTAGGAACATTAGGAGTACAAGGAAATGCCAATTTATATTTACTAAATCCGCAAGGGATTGTCTTTGGTTCAAATGCTCGATTAGATTTACGCGGTTCATTTTTAGCTTCAACTGCTGATAGTATTGTTTTTAACAACGGGTTTGAATTTAGCAGCGCCAACCCTAGCACGTTGCCCTTATTAGCAATTAATATTCCTGTGGGTTTAAGATTTCGAGACAATCCCGGCACAATTGTCAACTCTTCCCAAGCAATTGGCTCCCCACCAACCTTACCACCACTGCCCGTTGAAATTCCTGTTTCTAACAAACTTGGTTTAGCAGTAGATCCCGGTCAAACTTTAGCCTTAATTGGTGGAGACATTCAACTGCCAGGAGGAAATTTAACAGCGTCTAGCGGACAAATATTACTTGGTAGCGTCAAAAGTCCAGGAAAAGTGCAATTTGAACCAACAGCTTTAGGTGTGAATTTAAACTACGGCAATATTCAGAACTTCGGCAGTATTGAAATGAATGGTGCCTCGATCGATACCAGCGGATTAGGAGGTGGAAAAATTGACATCAGAGGCTCAAACGTCACCATCAGCAGTTCGGGAATTTATGGACTGACGCTGGGAAACCTTGATGGTAGAGGGATTGACATCAACGCCCAAAACTTGCGAGTAGATAGAGGGTCGCAAATATACACCCCTACACTGGGAGATGGTACGGGGAGCGATATCAACCTCCGCGCTACAGACTCAGTAGAAATGATCGGGCCCGGAATTGAAGGCTATCAGCGGTTTTACAGCCAATATCTGACATCTGGAACGATCGACCCCTTTGACCCGCAAATTGTTCTCAACGCTGGTACAGTTGGCAGTGGAGCCGCCGGAAACATTAACATTGACACCCCCCGCCTGCTGCTGCGCGATGGGGTAGTTGGCGGTACCGCCACCCTGGGTGCTGGAAATGGCGGAAATCTGAATATCCGCGGTCACACCGTTGAGCTCATCAGTTCAGTGCTCAGCAGCGGAACAACTAAAGAAAGTACCAACTCTGGCGGCAGTATAAATCTGGAAGCCCAACGGTTAATCTTGCGTGATGGCTCCAATCTCGTCAGCATCAGCCGCAGCTCTAGACCATCCGGGAATATTACGATTAAAATGCAGGAATCTGTGGAATTGTCGGGGAGTCTCCCTGGAAGTACGGCGCAAACTGTACTCGGCACAAACTCTTTTGATGGAAATGGGAGAGCTGGGGATATTACCATCGACACTAAGCGGCTGAGTGTTTCTGATGGAGCTGTAATTACTTTATCGACCGGTGCGATTATTGGTGAAAACGTGTTTTCTACGATTGGGGGGCCTGGAGGAACTTTAACTGTGAGAGCTTCCGAGTCTATAGAAGTGACCGGCGTGTCTGGAGTTTTGGGGAATGGGGGTTACGCACCGAGTTCTCTGGGTACTCAAACTACAACCTCTTCTAGAGGTGGAGATATCCACCTCTCTACGCCCATGCTAGCTGTGCGGAATGGGGGGAGTATTTCTGCGGCTTCTTTGAGTGCAGCAGATGCGGGAGATATTACAATTAATGCCGATCGCATAGAAGTGCAAGGCATTGCGAGTAACGGTGGCTTCAGGAGTAGAATTGAGGCTTCGAGTGGTAAGGGGTACACTGTTGTCAATACAAAGGCTACGGGGAATGCCGGCTCGCTAACTCTCAATGTAAATCGATTGATTGTCCGGGATGGCGCAACGGTGAGTGTTGATGCTTTGGGAACGGGAAGGGCTGGTAATATTAATATTGTCGCTAACTCGATCGCCCTGGATAACAAAGCCAGCATTGACGGTACAACTGTATCCGGTACTGGAGCAAATATTAACCTCCAAGCGCGAGACATTCAGTTGCGGCGCGGCAGCAGAATTACCACCGATGCAGGTAGTTCTGATGGTGGAAATATCAGAATTAATAGCGATATTTTGGTGGCTCTACCGCGAGAAAACAGCGATATTACAGCTAATGCTCGCACAGCTAGGGGCGGACAAGTGACGGTGAATGTACCGAATATCTTTGGTTTTACTGCCGTTAATCGCGATCGAGCTAGAAACAGTTTACGATTGACTGATGCTGAATTTGCTGCCTTACGAGTGAATCCAACTTCTTTAATTCCCACTAGCGATATCGCTGCTATTTCTCAACAGGCAGGCCCGGCTTTACAAGGAGCGGTAACGTTTAGCAGTTCGGGGGTAAATCCGGCTCAAGGATTGGTAGAATTGCCCCAAAATGTTGTCGATCCAAGCACTTTAATTGCTGCTAATCCCTGTACAGAAGGGGCAGGAAACGACTTTACAATTACTGGTAAAGGAGGAGTACCTGCGAATCCTCATGATGCCCTCAGCAGCGATTCTAGCCAGTATAACTGGGTGGAACCGGCATTCGACAGAAGTTCGACAGCGGAAACGGTGCCGGATTTAACGGATAGATTGCCGGCGGGTGGCATTGGCGATGCGTTTCTTCCTGAGTCTTCGCCAAGAGAAGTTACCCCAGCTCAAGGTTGGGAAATGAATGCTCGAGGGCAAGTAACGCTTCTAGCGTACAATCCAACGGCTCAAGTTCCGCAGCGCTCAAGGCGAGATTTGCCTGTTTGCCGGGAGCGCTGAAATGTGCTTGATTGGGGTTTTAGGGCTGGCTAAAATACAATTCTCACCTTCTTAAGGGGGACGAAAGATAACACTCTTCTCCCCCCTTTATTAAGTATGACGTAAAAGGACACGGCACTGCCGTGTCCCTACAAATCTCACCGGAAATTAACCAGGTTTGCGATTACTTAACAAACAGCATTTCTTGATAAGTTGGCAGCGGCCACAAATCATCAGCCACTTCACCTTCCAGAGCATCCGCATACTTGCGAACCTCATCCATCAAAGGACGAATTGTTTGCGAAGCATACTGCATATGCTCTTCTGTCGAATCAAAATCGTGCTTGCTCAAAGCAGCACTCAACTTGCTCGCAGTATCCATCATGGACTTAACCAGCACCGCTACTTTTTCGGCAGTTTCCTCTGACAGTTCAATGCCAATCTCTTTCAACTTAGAAATCGTGCCGGAAAGTTCAGCTAAATACCTCACCGCTGCCGGGTAAATGATGGTTTTTGCCATGCTTGTTACCAGTTTTGCTTCGACTTCAATTGCCAGCAAATACTGCTCTGCATAAACATCGTAACGGCTTTCCAATTCCACCGGAGTCAGAACACCTGTCTTTTCAAACAAGTCTTCAATGTATCCTTCCTTCAACACGGGCAAAGCATCTGCCGTAGTCCGCAAGTTAGCTAAACCCCGTTCCTCAACGGCCATTTTGTGCCATTCTTCCGAATAGCCGTTGCCGCCAAATACAACCGCACCGTGCTCGTCCATCACTTCTTTGAGAAGTGTTTGGATGGCAGCATTCAGTTCAGTTCCGTTAGCCAAATCGCTTTCTAATTTGTTAGCAATCCAGTCCAAAGAATCTGCAAGAATTGTATTCATCGCCACCAGCGGCCCGGAAACAGACTGACCGGAACCTACTGCACGGAATTCAAACCGGTTTCCAGTAAAGGCAAAGGGCGAAGTCCGGTTTCTGTCTCCAGCATCCTTCATGAAAGTAGGCAGTGTTTCTACACCTAAGTTCATAATTCCCCGACATTTAGAGTCCTTAACCTCTCCCCGGCTAATTTGCCCGAAGATATCTTCTAATTGCGAACCCAAATAGACAGAGATAATTGCTGGCGGAGCCTCATTTGCACCCAATCGGTGGTCGTTGCTGGCAGTCGCAACTACCGCGCGCAACAGCGGCCCGTATTTGTGAACTCCGCGAATCACAGCGCCGCAGAACACTAGAAATTGTATGTTCGAGTGCGGTGTATCGCCTGGGTCTAATAAATTTCCTTGGGTGGCATTCCCGACCGACCAGTTGACGTGTTTGCCGGAACCGTTAATGCCGGCGAAAGGCTTCTCGTGCAGCAAACACATAAAACCGTGTTTCTTCGCTGTGTTGCGAAGAATTGTCATGGTTAATTGTTGGTGGTCGCTGGCGACGTTTGCTGCTTCAAAAACTGGTGCAATTTCAAACTGACCGGGAGCTACTTCGTTGTGGCGGGTTTTGGCAGGAATTCCCAGCCGGTACATTCTTTCTTCTACTTCTTGCATGAAGACTTGAACGCGCTCTGGAATCGCTCCAAAATAGTGGTCGTCAAATTGCTGACCTTTGGCAGGAGGTTTGCCGAAAAGGGTGCGACCTGCTAGCAGCAAATCGGGGCGGCTGGTGGTGAAATTGGCATCTACCAGGAAGTATTCTTGTTCGGAACCGCAACTGGAATTGACGGGAGCAACGTCGGTATTTCCTAATAGCTTTAACACTCGGGTTGCTGCTTTGTTCATTGCGGCAATGGAACGCAAAAGCGGCGTTTTTTTGTCTAAGGCTTCACCTGTCCAGGAGATGAAAACAGTGGGAATGCACAAGGTCATGCCGTTGTCTGTTTCCATGACATAAGCAGGGCTGGTGACATCCCAGGCCGTGTATCCGCGAGCGGCGGCAGTGGAGCGAATGCCGCCGTTGGGGAATGAGGAGCCATCGGGTTCGCCTTGTACTAGAACTTTGCCTGCAAATTCTGAGATGACGGAACCGTCGCCTTGCACTGAGATGAAAGCGTCGTGTTTTTCGGCGGTGCTGTTGGTTAGCGGGTAAAATACGTGGGCGTAGTATAGGGCTCCTTTAGAAATAGCCCAATCTTTCATTGCTGCTGCAACTACATCAGCTACGGAATCATCGAGTTTTTGGCCGGTTTGAATGGTGTTTTTTACTGATTTGAAAATACTTTTGGGCAGACTTTCTTGCATCTTGCTCAGACTAAAAACGTCTGTTGCCCACATATCTTCTAGCCGCTTGGGAGGCTGGGCAGGCATCTGTTTGCGGTTGACTATTTGAGAAATTGCTTGAACGCGCGATTCGTTTCCACTCATGGTTATTTTTATTGGGATTTCGGGACGAGCAGTTGAGAAAAAATAGATGTTAGCAAAAGTTTAACGATTGACGAATATTTGGGATTTACCCAAGATTTTTTGTCAAAGCTAACTTTTGGGAGGATGCCTTTTTTGGCAGGCTCTACAAGATTGGTGGAGCGAGGCTCAATCAGTTCGCCGTCCACCGGGCGTGACAATCCAGTGTGAGATGCGGTTGGATTTCGGTTATTAGCAAGAAAATAGATGACAAGAGCCTGTACTAATTTGAGTCAACATTATAGATGCATGGGCTGCACAGATTTAGTAGCTAATCTTCACTCTGGTCAGCTCAAAAATTTTGTGCGAATCAATTCCGATTAATTCAGGTCAAAACTACTTATGGTTTTTAACGGTTCGACGATCGATAAATCGCAGTCCAGCAAACAACGCACTCGTTTAGGGGTTTTGGAGAATTATGGAGAGTACACAATCTACACTTGGAGAGTTTAAACAATCATTAACCAAATAAATGTATCGCAGGCTACAGAATTTTAGTTTTTTTTCCGCAGGGTCGATCGCGCCGATCGCACACAACCGCAGGATTCCAGTTTGACACTCCCCGGCTTAAAAGCACGGGGATTCTTGGTTCAATCAGTCGATTTATTCGTTGATGCTGCCACCAACGAACAGAGATCGGTCTGTCCCCAAGCGTTAATTTCGGTGTGCCCCACCGTATTTAAACTGATACCTGCTTGCTTCAAACCTTTCACCAAAATATTGCGAGCGGCGTTGTGATCGCGATCTAATATCGTACCGCAACCGCAAATATGAGTTCTGGTTGATAGCGTTTTTTTGACAGTATTGCCACAGTTTGAGCAGTCTTGCGAAGTGTATTGAGGGGCGACAGCAATTACTGTTTTACCGTATATTCTCCGAAAGTATTGCAGCCACTGAGCAAACTGTGACCACGCTGCGTCGCTAATTGATTTGGCGAGCTTGTGGTTCTTAACCATATTCTTCACCTGAATATCGACCTAGGACACAAAATCGTTAGATTTTACCGCGCCGGGCGTCGTCTTTATGGCGAAGTCTTTTCGCTGCCTGCTGACCTTCAGGTGTTTTCTTCCTAACTTGTTAATCGCTTTTTTACGATTACTAGAACCTTTCTTCTTCCCTTGAAACCTGCTTCTGCAATCTCTTCAAAGCTTTTCCACTTTTACGAAGGTAGCGAGGATTGGCTACTGTCTCGCCATCGCTATCGGTATAGAAATGGTTCAAACCTACGTCTATTCCAATAGCTTTACCAGTACAAGCAGATTTCTCTGTTCGTTCCACGTTGATGCAAAATTGGGTGTAGTAGCCGTCAGCACGCCGAATAACCCTAACCCTTTTGATCTCATCAGGTGCATAGAAATGCAAGTCCCGACTGCCGACTAATTTAAACTTCCCGGCAGCAAATCCGTCCTTAAAAGTTAGGCATCTTTTGTCGGCGGAAAGCAACCACCCCGAAGTTTTGTACTCTACGGAGCGCGTGTGCTTTTTAAACTGCGGATATCCTTTTTTCCCTGGTTTTTTAGCCTTGCAATTGGCGAAAAAACGTTGGATAGCAAAAATGGCGCGTTCGTGCTGTAGCTTGACGCGCCATTGAGTTAAGTTTGCCCGCCCATTCAAACTCTTTTGCCATGATGGCGCATTGTTTGTATAAGTCAACTAACTTAACTCCTTGATTGTCGATCCAGTATCTAAGAGTTTTGTTTCGGACAAATTGAGCTGTCCTAATCATTTCGTCGATGATTCGGTATTGCTGCGCTTTGCCTTTCAACTTAAACTCTAATACAATCATGCAAATATTTTATCATTTTTGCTCAGAAAGGTACTCTCAAGATGTGTTTGTTTAATCATTCTTTACACTTTGCGGAAATTAAAGCCGTCCTAGAAGGACGGGGCTTTAGACCCAAAACTTTTGGTAACAGGACGCGGGGCGCTGAAACTGCGGGGCGATCGTACATTTACAGGACTTATCGAGGGATACTATATATAGTGTGGTGCGATTCGTTTAGTCGAATTTTTGGTCAGTTTGTGCAATAAAACTTGTTGAAACTTGTAATCGTTTTTCGATTTGTCGATAACTAAATCATTTTAATCGGAGCTTAACCACCTGCGATCTCTTCCATTCCCTGATATTTTATGTATGATAAATAAAGTCTGGCAACTCTTCTAAAAGTTGGTGCGACAATTTGCCTTAGAAATCTTTACGAGATTTGGGAACTTATTAAACTGTTATAGCCGCAGTTTATTGAGCATAAATGAGTAAGTTGATAGTTTTTAGTTAACTCGTTGGTAATCGGAAGACTTCAGAGCATGAGCCAAAAAGCGTTCTGTGTAGTACAAAGCTAATTGATTGCTCGGCCCATTAAAAACTGCATCAAAGGCGTGTTCAGCCCAAGGAATTTCGAGCAAAATAGCCCGATCGCCCGCGGCTCGCAATCGTTGGTAGAGCGATCGACCAAACTTAACCTGAACGATATGGTCGCGACCTGGATAGACCAGTAGAGAAGGGGGAAGATTCGGTTTAATATAATTTATGGGAGAAGCCCGACGGTAAAGCTCGTTGAGTTCGTCTGGGGTTCCTCCCAGAAAGGCACGCAAGACGGCTCGAACATTTATGGCATCAGGAAAAGGTGGGTCATTGTATCCCCGAATCAGGTCATTTGGTCCGTAATAGTTGACCGCGGCTCGAACTGGAAGCACGCTAGAATCATAAGCAGTTAGCATTGCTAAATGGGCACCTGCAGACCTTCCCATCAGAGCAATTCGATCGAGATCGATTTCCCAATCACCAGCATGAGTTTTGATATAGGAAAGAGCGGCTTGTACGTCCTCAAGCTGAGCAGGAAATCGATACTTGGGAGCGTGGCGGTAATCAATTGCAACCACACAATAGCCTTGGGCGGCCATGTAGCGGCTGAATTCCTCATTGGAATCGGCATTGCCTCTCTGCCAAGCTCCTCCGTAGAGTGTGATAATCGCCGGATATTTGCCAATTTCCGCCGGCCGATAAAGGTTTAGTTGCAGTGAAACTCCCTCAGGGTTGGCAAATACAATAGCCCGATCGATCCTAACCTCTCTGAGGGGAATTCCTCGGAACGCATCTGCGAGGATAAAGGGTTGAGGGCGTAGGTGCGCGCGATGGGCGACAGGAACGGCTGCTAAATAGTTTTCGCCCAGAACAGCTTGCATTTGGGTAGCTATGGCTGCATTGGCTGCTGGGAACTGAATCAGGGGAAGCAGGCCCAGGATTAGGGCGAACAGGTTACAAATCAGTAAAATAATGTAGACTTTGCCTTGATGCCGTCCCAGCAGGTTCAGCAGAAGGGCGATCGTATTGATACCGACCAACCAAGGACTGATTTCTGGTGCTCCCACCGCCAAAGGGTACAGGAACAGCGTGGGTGCTGGTACGATGACCCAGAGACTGAGAAATAGCCCGATCGCACTCAGGAACCAAGAAATAAATGGCGAGACTAATAACGCTGCCAATAAAGGTAACTTTTTGCGGTTCTTCTTGTGGAGCATCGGATTTTCGCAGCCTAATTTTTAATCAGTTTAAATTAATCTCGCGGTTTTTATTGGTGAGTCGATCGCCTCTGGCATTTTACCAAGCCAGCAGTTTCATTGACTCCGACATCCTGCGGCGATCGAAAATGCTTTGCATCGTTGGGTGGCTTTACAAGTTAACCCAAAGCAGGGGAACTGGATCGCTTCTGAAACAACATAATCCAGAGAATTCATAATTACTATTTTTTTCGGCCTCCGCAAACACCTCTTCTGTGATTGCACGAAAATTTACTCCCGCTAGTTTGGTCACTTGAGTTTTTTCTTTATAGTTCCGATAAAAATGTGTAGGGGTGATATGAATGACAACACCATTACAAGCAAATTCCCAGTGGTTGTTGTATGACCGATGTTGCCGGGCCATTGTTCCCTGCGCTCTACTACCTGGACGAAAAGTTTCTCCAGCGAATAAATTGAATTTACTATATCTATGACGCTTAAATTTTAGGCTTGTATTTGTGTTTTGGTTTTGTTTGATGTAGTCTTTGATCTTAGCTGCTGTTCCCTGAGAAGACAAATTTTGCCAATCATATTTGAGATGGACTTTGAGGAGCGTGTCAGGAGCTTTAGGTTCCATACCGAAAATAATTAGCCGTCTTGAAAAGTTTTTTAGAAAATCTCTTAACACAATTTCTGATGGGATGACAGCAGGTGTTTCAACTTCTGTATTGTTCAGCAAAGGCTGGAATCTTTTAATTAAGCCTTTTTCTGCTTCACCCAAGTTTTCTTCATTCCATGCTTGCCAAGCCAGTCTAACAGGAAACTCTTGGTCAATTTCTTCTAACTTATGGATGCGGTGATGATTTCTCCATCTTGCCACCAAATTCTTAGCTTTCCCTATATAAAGAACTCTATTATTTGCATCTATAGCAAAATATATAGCTGCACATTCAGGTAACTGCTTACGTTCAGATAAAGGAATTGAGGGTAACTGCAAAGGATTAAGCATACTGGACATTTGATGATTCTTAGCTAATCACTAATTATAAATTAATAATAAACTATTGCCAAGAATTTTTGTGTCGAGTGCTACTCGTTTTCCTTTGTAGGGATGGATCTCAAATGTGTGTTGTTCGGTGCTGATAATCTTTGGTATAATAATTTCAAGAGCAGTTTTTCCATAAATATCCTCGACAAGTATCACAAAGTGCATTTATTCACCTTTTATCTAGATAATCGCTGTACCAAAGTCCGCCAAGGGGCAATCCTTCAGAAACAAGGTTATTAATGAGAGAATCTTCGCTAGCTCGTCTGATTGTAGAAAAACCATCCTCGCCCTTTTCAAGTACCCAAACCTCGTCAGGTTCAAGAGCATCTATAAAATAGGGTTGATGTGTTGTAACAAATACTTGCGATCTACTTCTTCGAGCTGTAGCGTGTTCTCGAAATTCTCGGGCTAGAGTTTCTAAAAGCTTATGGTAAAGTCCGTTTTCTGGTTCTTCAATGCACAAAAATGGCGGTGGTGAGGGGTCTTCTAAAAGAAGGAGATAGGCAAATACCTTCAGTGTTCCGTCTGACATTTGTTGAGCATAAAACGGTTCTTGAAAACCTCGATCGTTGAACTGCAGCAGAAGTCTACCGTCTGGACTTTTTGCGGTGCTAATCTTTTCCACCCCTGGAATCTTACTAGAGATTTTTTGCAGAATAGATTGGAATTTCTTAGGATGCTCTCTCTCCATAAATTGAACCACATTTCCTAGATTATCTCCATGAATATTCAAATGTTTTTGTGGTCCAGCCAGAGGTAAGCTACGGGCAGCGTCTGGTGTGAAATAGCTGAGATACCATCCTTCGATAAATCTACGAAATGCGGAAATTCTTGGGTGTTGTTTGAGCGCTCCCAAAGTAGCAATTCCCAGTTTTCGATTGTCGTCAAGTTCAACTATTTCCTTTTCTTTACTTTCTTCTGATGTCTCACCTATTTGGATTTGTTCTATTAAATTATTTACATCAAATTCTCCTCGATCTTCATCAATTAGCTGACCTACTTCTTCACCTTTCCATGCTACACCCTTACCTTTATCTAGAATCAAAAAAGAAAAAGGTTGTCCTCTGTCTTGTCCTTCTCTCCGTTGTCTAAGTCTTTCTTTTTTTACATACGGTCTGTCATAAGAGTCAAGGTCTATTGCCAACTCATAGGTGATTGGTCGAGCTTTACTATCCTCTTTATAGTAAATCTGAAACTCAACACTTCCCTTTTGTCCTTGCGATCGAATTCTCTCGAAACCTCCCCGCCCATTGGCATCACAGGCTTCTTCGACTCCCCCTTTTAAGCAGTCGGCAAGAAAGCCAAAAGTGTCAAAAAGCGTGCTTTTGCCAACACCATTTTTACCGATAACGGCTGTCATTGGCGTTAGTGGGTTGGCATTTTGCGTATTCCACAGCTTGCCCATAGTAATATCACGCAGCGAGCGGTAATTTATTACCCTAAATCCTTCTATTTTTGCCACTTAAGTTCCTTTGCTCCATTAGGAATGTTATAAGTTACTCTAAACATATAACAATTCTAAATGAGTCGTAAATTTTTTACCCCACCCCAACCCTCCCCTTAGTAAGGGGAGGGAGTAAGAAATTTACAAATGATTTAGGATGGCTATATAACAATTCAGTAACTCTAACATTATACTTGATTTTACTTATTGGCTAGCATCTGCCCAAGCGCATTGAGGCACTTTCCAAATTGCCAGCACTATCAAAACACTGCAAACTAGCTGCCTGAATCGATATCCGCTTGTCTGTTTTTGTTTCGTCATCTACGTTATGGAATATTTTGTAAAAATCAGCGTAACATTTCTCTAGCCCTACCCAATTTAAAACGATGCCAGCACTACTAATTTCTCCCAAACTCCTTAGTTTTTTTCGAGGTATTTTATAGTATAGCGATCGCTAACTAGGTAGGTGCAAACTCACATCTTACACCATTCTCAAGAACGGGCAAGATGCCCGTTCCACAAAAGATAAATTTTATTGTGGAACAGGCATCTTGCCTGTTCATAAAAGCCTTATTGAGAATGGTGCAATATCTCAGTGCAAATAAACTTTACAATGTCACAGAATGTAAAGCTCTCATAACAAGAGCGATTGCTTCGTTAAGCTGCAAACGTTCTCAGTGCTTGCTTTACAGATTATTAAAATTTATGGAAACCTCAAATCGGGACGCAATTAAATTGTAGACCAAGTGTATTTCTCAGGTAAAATCGAGTCTAATCCTTTAATTGCTGAGGCATAATCTCATGCCCATTCCCAAACTCAGTGAAACAACGATCGAGCTTCACACCTCGGCCCAATCCCTCAAGCGGGGTGAAGCTTACTATTTAGCGGGCAATGTTACTAGGGCAGTCCGGCGTGGCAACATGGTTCAAGCAGTAGTGGAGGGTTCCGAAGTAGAACCCTACCGTGTTACCCTGCCCTTTGATGATGCCGGATTAGCCTCTACATTATTCTGCACTTGTGCTTACGATAACGGTGGGTGGTGTAAACACATTGTGGCGACGCTGTTATTGTGTATGCGGCAACCAGAAATAATTGAGCAGGGCCCGACACTGGAACAATTGCTCGATCGCCTCAACGATGTACAAACCCAGCAATTAATACAGCATTTAGTAAAAAAAGAACCATCACTCATTGATGCGATCGAACGATACATTAACTTAAGTGCTATTCCTGCACCTTCAAACCAATCTACCAAAGCACCCCGCCACACCTCTATCGATCCTGCTCCCTTTCGGCACCAAGTACGACGAATTTTGCGAGAGGCTGTGAGTTATTTCGAGAATGAATGGGAGGAAGAAGACCCGATTACAGAAGAACTTTTAGATGTTATTCAGCGAGCCCAGGAATTCAGCGCACAGGGGGATGGCAACAACGCTTTAGTAATTTTAGAAGCCATCACCACAGCCTGCGTTGAAGATTGGGATGACGTAGCAGAATATGGCGCTGAAAGTTGTGATATAGCTAACGCTTTGGATGAAGCTTGGACAGAAGCCATTTTGACGGCTCAACTAACTGCTGAAGAAGAGATCGATCTCCAGGTGATGTTAGAAGCTTGGCAAGATGAATGGGATTGTGATTTCAGCATGAGCTTGGAAGCTTTACGCCAAGGTTGGGACGACCCCCTACTCCAACAGGTACTTGAAGGAAACATTACTGGGTCAGGAGTTTGGGCTGGTGACGCACCAGACTGTGCTCGCGACTTAACTTTGATTCGCTTGCAAATCCTCGATCGCCAGGAACGCGATCGAGAATACTTATACTTAGCCCAAGCAGAAGGTTGTACTCAACAATATTTGACGATGTTAACTCGTTTGGGGAGAGTAGAAGAAGCCGTGGAAGCTGCGGCTACCCAGATGCAATCAGCGGAAGATGCTTTTGCTCTCGTTCAAACTTTAAAGCAACAGGGAGCCTTAGAACAAGCTCTGAAAATTTGTCAAGCTGGGTTAAATTTGTCAGGTCATTGCCATTACCAACTGGCAACATCGATGAGTGAGTTGGCTGTTGAGTTGGGCGAAGACGAACTTGCGTTAAATGCTAGAATCCAGATATTTAAAATCGAACCGTCCTTTAGCGATTATAGTTTAGTGAAGGAGTTAGCAAGAGATAGTTGGTCAACTTTGAAAGCAGATTTGTTAGCAACTCTGAAAACTCATGAAAGTTGGAAGTTTACTGAGGCGAAGGTTGATATTTTTCTGGATGAGGGAATGATTGAAGATGCGATCGCCCTTGCTGATGGCTTGAGTTATTACCACTCAGCACTGATTCACCGAGTAATGGGGGCTGCGATCGGCCACAGTCCCGATTGGGTAATCGCCAATGCTTGTCGGCGTGCTGCATCGATTATGGATCAAGGGAAATCAAGCGAGTACAATCTTGCGATTAAGTGGTTAGAAAAAGCCCGCGCTGCCTATTTACAAACTGGGCAAAATCTTCAGTGGTCTGCTTATCGTTCTCAACTGATGCAAGTACACAGCCGGAAGCGGAAGTTGATGGAAATGCTCAAAAGTCCCGATTTAGATTGAGCCTTAAGTTTACCGTAAACCCAAGTGAA
Organism: Microcoleus sp. C2D2; assembly: GCF_036702495.1. Taxonomy (NCBI): domain Bacteria; kingdom Bacillati; phylum Cyanobacteriota; class Cyanophyceae; order Oscillatoriales; family Microcoleaceae; genus Microcoleus; species Microcoleus sp. C2D2. Next base: position 18,192 of record NZ_JAUBTO010000067.1, read on the forward strand.
AGCGACCAAACCCAGGAGCGAATAAACCTTACTTAAGTTTTGCTTTCGCGGCCCTAGATTCCACTGTGAATCCTGGAATATCTTGCAGTTCTGTTTCGCTCAAACTGTACTGTTCGCAAACTAAACTCAAACGAGTTCCGGTACTTTTAACGGCGTTGACAGAGTGAGTCAAATCTCCTTGAAAATAGATCAGCGAGTTGGCTTGCGGCTTAATCTGCCCGACTTGCTGTTTGTTGCGCCGCAGTATCAACTCTCCCCCTTGCAAGTTCGGCGGTACTTGTACGTACAAAACGCTGACGGCTGCGGGAGGTTCAACTGTTTTGCAGTACGATCGCAAAGATCGATCGATATGCGGATCGACGCGGGAACCTTCACCCAGCAACAAAGGGTTGAGGTAAAAAGCATTGCATTCAGGCTGTAATGCTTGGTCTAGATAGGGCTTGAACAAAGGGAACCGCCGTTCTACTTCGGCGATTTCCGCACGTTGAAACACTACGGAAAACCCTTTTGTGCCAATGAAATCGCGATTCAGGTTGTTGATTGCTAGATAAGGGGAGGCTAGAATTGCTCCTCGCAAGTCGTTGAGGTAGTCGATCGAGAAAGCGTTAGGATGTTGGCTGTAGTATTTCAAGGCACTCAAAAATCATCAAAGTTTAAGGAAACAGCAGATAGAAATGCAGCAATCGCTCAGAATTGGGATTGCTTCGTTCCTCGCGGATGACATAATAATCTTGATTTGGGTCCGCGTACTTAAGTCAAAGGTTTTTCTTAACTGCGGGCGATCGCCCGGAAGTGTCGCAACCGACTAGCAACTGCCAAATATTACTATACAGGCGATCGACCGTTAGTGCGCTCGACCGATGGCAAAACTCAGACCAACAAATCCTTTAACCCGCTATAAGTAAGGGGGAGGTGCACCTCGGCGCACCCTAAGAGGGGATGCGATCCCTCGGCACCCAGAGGTTTTTGATTTATTAATGAACTAAAAACTTGTTAACTTTTTAATTTCAACCTCAAAACTCACAAATCCAAATTAAAAACTATTTTTAGTATTAGCTAGCGTGACGAAATTTCTGTCGAACAGGAATCTCGATCGCAAACTCTGTTCCCTCACCCAGAATAGAGAAACAATCCAGCTTTCCCCCATGTTTTTCAGTAACAATTTGATAGCTAATCGACATCCCCATTCCCGTTCCTTTGCCAATCGGTTTAGTTGTGAAGAAAGGATCGAAAATGCGCTGCTTAATCTCTTTCGATATACCCGAACCGTTATCGACGATCGCAATCTCCACCCACTCAGCATCGATTGCAGAGGTTCGGATGGTAATTTGACTGGGATTTTCTTTAATTTCCTGGTACTTCCGCCGCGCATTATTCTCTTCCAAGGCATCAATAGCATTGGAGAGAATATTCATAAACACTTGATTGAGCGGGCCTGGATAGCACTCCACCAGCGGTAGAGAAGCGTAGTTTTTAATCACCTGAATTTCCGGTCTTTCTGAGCGAGCTTTGAGGCGGTGCTGCAAAATCATCAGAGTGCTGTCGATCCCTTCATGGAGGTTTACTGCTTTAATATCAACTTCATCCATGCGGGAAAAGTTGCGAAGCGACAGCACAATTTGGCGAATGCGATCGGCTCCCATTTTCATGGATGCCAGTAATTTTGGTAAGTCTTGTTGCAAAAATGCCAAGTCAACAGCATCGGCTTCGGCTTCAATTTCAGAAACTGGATTGGGATAATGTTTTTGATAAAGTCCAATCAAGCTTAGTAGGTTCTGAGTATATTCATCGGTGTAAGTAAGATTGCCGTAAATGAAGTTTACAGGGTTGTTAATTTCGTGGGCAACTCCGGCTACCAGTTGACCGAGGCTCGCCATTTTTTCAGTCTGTACTAATTGAGCTTGATTGCGATGCACATCCTGTAGGGTTTGCTCTAGCCCCTTTGTTGCTTGTTCGCTTTGCTGACGTTTGAGTCTGGTTTGTACGAGAAGCCAGGAACCGATCGCAATTAATCCTGTGAGTCCAACAAAAAGGAGTAGCAGTTGATTGCCGATTGCTTGCGATCGCTTAGTTAGAACCTCTGTTGGAACGTGAGCAACCAGTTTCCAGGAGTAGGATTTGGCATTTACTTGAGCAGGACTAGAACCGAAAGCATGAGCCGAACCCATACTTGAGTACGCTCCTAAAATGTCTAGCAATGGATAAATAGTCGCGAAGGTGTATAGCCCCTCATTGGTATGAAATTGCCCAGTTTGTCGATCGCGGATCTGCTGCCATGTTGTAGGAAAAGACTTAGCAAGCGTGCGATCGCGGCGATCGTCATACATAAAGCCCCACTCCTCTTCCGGCTTTTTACCTTTCAGCCAATATCCTTCAGAATTTAGCAGCAGTACGGTTCCAGAAGATAGCGAGTTCTTTTGGGATAAGTCTTGGAGAAACGCTTCAGCCAGATAATTGAGTACAACTATTCCTCGCTTACGCCCTTGAGCATCAAATACAGGGGTTCCAAAGCGAATCATGGGTTTCAGAGGTTGCTCTATCTTGCCGAAGTCGATATTTAAGTCCAGAGGTGAGATGAACACCTGACCTGCTTGCAACGCAAAAGTATCTTTGAACCAGTAGCGCTTAGACTGATTTTGCAATTTTTTATCGGCTACGATACTAGGTTGTCCTCTATTAAAATTGACCCTCACTACTTCCTGTCCAGTCAGATCCAAAAACCGAATCTGATCGTATTGCTGTTTTTGTTGAGACACAACCAGGTACTCTTCTGCCAGGGCCGAGCGAAACTCCCTCAGAATGTCTTGGTTACTTGCCGGATCGACAATGACCCGCAGTTCATGCTGTTGCGCCAATATCATCAAGTCAGCCCGAATTGAGCTAAAACGGTTGGCAAATAATGCTGTTTTCACCTCTACTTCACGACGTTCTGAGCTGGCAATTTCGCTCTGAACCAGATTAGTCTGAATTTGATAAAAGGTGATAAATCCTGTGCCGACTACTGCCGTCAAGGGTAGAAAAAGAGTAAGAAATTGTTTTGCTGTACTGCTGAGATAGTTGTGGAAATCCGGCTGATTTTTGGGAGGCCAGAATCTGAGAGACTTCAGCATAAAATTAATTTCTTAACAGGATATTTGTTAAACTTTGAGCGATGCTACTTTGAAGCATTGAACACTGGTTACTTCTAGTTTCTAGTAGAGTTCCCTATAAATGCTAGGCTTGAACAGAATTGATGCGATCTTGGTCTCACGGCTTAATTGAGCAGCAGTAGATATCTAGCTTAATTCAAATCATAGCTTTTTGTCCACTCCCATGATTTGTTATACAGCCATAGCTTAATAATTATTTAAGCTTTGCGATCGCCAATAACTTCTATGGATTTACCAATGAAGCTAACCCTTTCTGCTTGCCTAATCAGAGCATAGAGATTTGCTTTATTTCCCTTCAGCGCTATCTAGAGCTAGAGCATCGACAATGTACCTAACGGTACTTAAACAAATTTCAAGCCCAAATAGAGCATCGAACTAGCTTTATAAGCGGAGAATACGTCCCCATTTTCATTCAGCCACTTGACAAACCTAAAAGATATTGCTGTCCGAAATGCGGAGTTGCTGAGTTAGAGTATGAATAGGAGGAATAATTTATGCAATGCCCAGAATGTAAATCAACGCATATCCGTAAAAACGGCAAGAAGAAAGGAAAACAGAATCACATTTTTGTCCAATGTGGTCGTCAATTCATTAATCAGTATGAACCCGATCGAGGTTATAGCGAGAGCATCAAACGTGATTGCCTAAAAATGTACGTCAATGGTATGGTTTACGGGCGATAGAACGAGTTAAGGGAGTTCATCATACCGGGCGTAATAAATTGGGTAAAACAAGTCGGAAAACTGTTACCAGAGGTTTATGACCCTGAAGTCATTCCAGAAGTTGGTGAGCTCGATGAATTACAAACTTATGTAAAAAAAAATAGACAAAATCTGGTTGTGGACAGCGGTTGACCACTTTCAACCAGGAATTTTAGGATGGGTATTAGGGGATCGTGCGTGCTAAGACATTTGAACCATTATGGAACCAAGTAAGTGCATGGAAATGCTACTTTTATGTAACTGATGGATGGTCTGTATATCCCATGTTTATTCCTGATGAGGATCGGATTATTAGTAAGACTTATATGACACGAGTAGAAGGAGAAAATACAAGACTAAGACATTATTTAGCCAGACTACATCGGAAGACTCTTTGTTATTCTAAGTGTGAGAAAATGCTCAAGCATTCTATTAAGTTATTAATAGAATGCTTGAAATTTCACGATATTCCCATTCCTGGGGCATTCATACCTTGATTCAGCAACGCCTTATTTTAACTTGTCCAATTGCAGGGGCGATCGCGTAAATTGCGATCGCATCCGACCACTGTTTTCTCACCGATTTCTTGAGTTTGCTAGCTGGAAAACAAATGGGTGTTGACGCTGTGTAGAAAACATCTTGCTAAAAAAAGCAATCCGTGCATTAGGTCAAAATGCTGGGAGGGCGATCGGCAATATCTAACGGGCAACAAAACGTTAATAAAGTTTACACAGAGAGGGCTATCAAAAAAATACCAGCAGTCGCATCATTTACTAAGTAATTAGTCAGAGAAAATTAATATTTCACCGGGTGGAGGAAAGCAAGGGTGCCTGGTATAATTAAAGAGTAAGTGAAAAAAACCAACTCGCTTAAACAATATGGCAACAACATTGTACGAGAAAATGGGTGGAGAGTCAGCCATTAAAGAGATTGTGGATGATTTTTACCGCGATGTTTTGGCTGACGAGATAGTGAGCCACTTCTTCGATCATACAGATATGGCAAAGCAGCGCCGCCATCAAACTGCTTTTATCTCTTATGCCCTCGGCGGCACCAAGCAATACTCAGGCCGTTCAATGGAGAAAGCACACGCAGGTTTGAATTTACAGCCTGAACACTTTGATGCGATTGTGAAGCATTTGACCGATGCCATAATTGCCCACGGGGCGTCGCAAGAGGATCTCGATGCAGCGCTAGCTAAGATCGCAACTTTGAAAGAGGCTGTTTTGTACAAGTAATAAGCTGTTGTGCATTTAAATTGTATATTTCGAGTCCCGATCAAAAATCGTCAAATCCTCTCCCCCTCTCCCCTTCACCCCCTCTCCCTCTCTAATACCATAGGCAATCTAGATGCAACACAGCTTATCTACAGTCCCGGGCGCATGGGTACCTTCATAACCGAGTTTTTTTTTCCGAAAATACTGCATAAAGATTTTTAATCGCCGTAAAAAACTAAGTTGCTGAAGGTATTGATGCGTAAGTTTTGATCTAGTGAATGCAGCATCGTTGTTAAACATCAATTTCTCATGAAAACACCGAAACAGGTTCTGACAGAGTGGGTAGCAGCATACAATGCACGAGATCCATATATCCTCGCCGCCCTCTACCACGAAGATGCGACAAACATCCAGGTAGCACTTGGCGAACCCCTTCACGGGCGCGAAGTGATGCTTGAGAGTTTTATCTCATTCTTTCAGGCGTTTCCAGACAACTGCACCCATATTGAGAATCTGTTTGAAGACGGTGAGTGGGCGATTTTGGAGTGGAGTGGCACGGGTACATTTCTCGGCGAATTTGCTGGTTTTACTCCGACTGGCAAGAGTTTTACTCTGCGCGGGTGCGGGTTCTTCCACGTTGTAGATAGTAAAATTCAATTTCAGCGTGGATACTTCGACAAGTTAACGTGGTTCACTCAAATCGGTATACCAATTACTTCGGAAAGTGACGGCGCAGCATATAGTAATCCTAAATGAGTGGTAAATTTTTTACCCCACCCCAACCCTCCCCGATGCCTTGGGGAGGGAGTAAGAAATTCACAAATGATTTAGGATTGCTATAACAATCCTGTTGCAGCTAAGGTGCAGAGTCTTTGCGCTTCGCTTAGATTCGATCGCCGCCCAACAGGGTTGTTTGACTAGCATTGAAAATATTATTTTCGATGGGTAAGTAGATGTCGCTTTGAACGCGTTACTACTCCCCGATTGCTCGCAGATGATAGAACTTGATATTAAGCTGTCACGCATTTAAATTGCATATTCAGGGCGGGCGAGACGCCCACCCCACAAGACACCGAATTGTTTGTTGACATTCTATTTAAATGCCGCAACAACTTACTCGTACATTTTGTAATTTTGCCGATCGACTTGTCCAGCGCCCTTGAAGCTGTTTTAAACCTCCGGCGGCAAGTCCACGCTGTAGAGAATTTTGCCTTCCAGGTTGTGCAGCGCCACAGTCATCACCTGACTGTCGCCATTAATTTTAACCGTACCAAAGAACTGAAAACCTTTTGTAGGAGGTAGATTTTCTACTTCTGGCAGCGACAAACTTTGGAACTTAACAAGGGGACCAAAAGTATTGTCAAGCTTATTTGGTCCGTAAGTTCCAGCGTGAAGCGGCCCGGCAACAAACTCCCAAAACGGTTTAAAATCAGTGAATTGAGCTTGACCGGGATCGTAGTAGTGCGCGGCAGCATAATGCACGTCAGCGGTCAGCCAAACGACATTTTGGATATTGTTTTGCTGGATAAAGCGCAACAATTGGGCAAGTTCGAGTTCGCGTCCTAATGCAGGACCATCTCCATTGGCGAGGTTCTCAAATTTGCCGCTGTCTTTGCCATCTTCAATCACCAATCCGATCGGCATATCGCTAGCAATTACTTTCCACCTTGCCTTTGAATTCTGCAATTTGTTCTTTAACCAGCTAACTTGGGCATTACCCAAAAACGCTGTTTCTTCACTGGCTGCTGTCTGACGGTTGGTAGTGTTTAGTCCTCGGTAGCTGCGCATATCCAGCATAAAAATTTCCAGGGAAGAACCGTAATTGAACGAACGGTAAATCCGTTCTGGGTCGTTGGCATCGAAGCGCATCGGCGTATACTCCATAAATGCTTGCTTGCCTCGCGCTGCCAGTAAAGAACTGCTTTTGACTTTGTAGCGGTCATCGCTAATTAGCATCTCGCCGGGATACCAGTTGTTTGTAGTTTCGTGGTCGTCCCACTGAACTAGCTGAGGCACTTCGGCGTTGAAGCGCCGGATGTTATTGTCTAGCAGGTTGTAGATGTAATTTCCGCGAAACTCTGTTAAGGTTTCAGCTACTTTTGACTTTTCTTCTGTTGTGATGTTTTTCCAGATGCTACCGTCGTCAAGTTTTACCTCAGATTTAATCGGACTATCTGCATAGATGCAATCGCCAGAATGAATGAAGAAGTCTGGTTTAAGCTGCCTGATAGTTTCATAGATTTTCATCCCGCCCCATTCAGAATTGATACCCCAACCCTGTCCGGCGGTGTCTCCCGACCAGGCAAAAAAGATGTCGCGCTTGCTGTTTGGAGGTGTGCGGAAACTCCCGGTAACGGGGGCGCTGTAGATGTTTGGATCGGCTAAATTCTGGAAGCTGACTCGGTAGAATATTTGCCGGTCGGCTGGTAGGTCAATCAGGTTAATACGCGCCGTGTAATCGCTAGTTTCCAAGGCTGCAGGTCCGATGATGCGCTGCACGTTGCGGAAGGAGTCGGCGGTGTCATATTCGACTATCATCCGGGAGGAGCGATCGCACCGACTCCAAATCACCGCACTGTTGCCGGTAATATCACCGCTAGCAACACCGTATGGAATGCTGGGGCGCATCCGATCCGAGGTAATAATTGCCGGTGCAGAAGATTGTGCTAACCCAGATTTCGATCGCAGGTTTGCGACAACAATACCGCTACCTGCAATTGCCGAACCGATTAGAAAATGGCGGCGGCTGAGTTGGTCTTGTTTTTTACGTTTCATGGCTACCCTCATGTTTAAAAATACCGAGACTGTACTTGGGCTAATTTGTGATGTACGCAACAATCAGCAAATTCACCGCTGTTCCTGAGACGCCCCGAACTGTGAGGAGGAAAACAAGTCCCACAGAGAAAGGCAGGTTTTCTATCAAGTTTTAGTTTACCCAAAATAAAGGTAGTAGGCGATCGATGAAAAAGCAACTATCTAGACCACCAAACCACGATATTAACCATTTGTATTCGCTTTTTCCTCTGCTAGTTTTTTCGCTAAATTAGCAGCAGCTTCAAAAGAATCATATAAACCTTGACTAGCTACTTTGTTCCGAACATCCAATGGGATTAAGCTGTCGCGCATTTAAATTGTATATTCAGGGCGGGCGGGACACCCCACAAGACTTTGGTTTTTTTTTGACAGACAATTTAAATGCCGCAACAGCTTAAACCTGATTCATTCAATAATTCGGCTACCCCGAATTTTAGTAGCAACAGTTTATCGGAGTGAGATAACTCTTTGAGCAGGGGTTAAATTTCGGTAAGAGCCATAAGTTAAAGGTTTAATAAACTTAGGTAACATTTATTTTAGATGCTTTAGCTCTCACCTGTACAATACTCCCAGGCGATCGGGTTAATCAGGCGGTGGCTCGGACGGAGCGGAGATATTGGGGTTTTGCTGCATGAGATCGATCGTTGTAGTTCAGCCTTTTGCCAGATGACAACCCTTAACTCCTGAAAGCAAAATCGATAATATTTCTAGTCAGAGTGTATGCCACAATACTTCGGAAAACTCCAAAAAACTGAACAGCCTTGGTCAACGATCGGCTCAGTACAATCTATAAGTAAGAGCGATCGCACAATTCACTTTAATTGCGGCGAAACTTCCCTAAACATCAGCATCCTCGCACCGAATTTAATCCGAGTGCGAATGTCCCCGACAGGTGAATTCAAAAGCCGATCGTACTCAATAACCCTCGCTAACGAAGAGTGGGAAATTATACCATTTGAAGTGCGAGAAACAGACGAAAAAATAGAAATTGAAACATCACAAATATTGATTTCCGTAAAGCGATCTCGCTCTGCAATCGAATGCTTTGACAAATCGGGAAAACCCTTTGCTAGCGACTGCGAGCCCAGTATGGGATGGCGCACCGGGGCAACCGCAGGCTGGAAACGCATCGAAGCAGAGGAACACTTCTACGGTTTCGGCCAACGCACCGGCTTTCTCGACAAACTCTCCGAAGTCAAGACAAACTGGACAATAGACGCGCTTGACTACAATTCCCTCAGCGATGAAATGTACCAGGCGATCCCATTTTACATCGCCCTGAATCCCGATCGCGCTTACGGCATCTTTTTCAACACCACATTTTGGAGTCAGTTCGACATCGGCGCCCAACAACCGGGAGTTTTGCGGATGGAAACCAGAGGCCGGGAACTCGACTACTACATCATTTACGGCCCGGAACCCGCCCAAATTCTCGCCACCTACACGCAGTTAACCGGCCGGATGCCGCTTCCGCCAAAATGGGCGCTGGGATACCACCAATGCCGCTGGAGCTACGAATCCGAGGACGTTGTGCGGGAGTTGGCAAAGGAATTTCGCGATCGGGCGATTCCCTGCGATGTCATCCACCTCGACATCGACTATATGGACGGCTACCGCATTTTTACCTGGAGCCCGAAGCGTTTCCCCGATCCCGCGAAACTGATCGCAGACTTGAAAGCAGCCGGTTTTAAGGTTGTCACGATTGTCGATCCCGGTGTCAAGTACGAACCGGAAGGAGATTATGAAGTATTCGATCGGGGTGTGGAAAATGACTATTTCGTCCGCACCGCCGAGGGAAGGCTATTCCACGGTTACGTTTGGCCCGAAAAAGCGGTGTTTCCCGATTTCCTGCGGCCGGAGGTGCGCCAGTGGTGGGGCGAATTGCACAAAAACCTTACAGATATGGGCGTTGCGGGGATTTGGAACGACATGAACGAACCTTCGATCGCCGAACGGCCTTTTGGTGACGGCCACCAACACATCTGGTTTCCGCTGGATGCACCGCAAGGCCCGGCATCCGAGGGCGCCACCCACGCGGAAACGCACAATTTGTACGGTTTAATGATGGCGAAAGCTTGTGCGCAGGGGCTGCAAAAAGTGCGATCGGGCGAGCGATCTTTTGTGCTGACGCGATCGGGTTTTGCGGGCATTCAGCGTTACTCCTCGGTATGGATGGGCGACAATCAATCGCAGTGGGAATACTTAGAAATGTCGATGCCGATGCTTTGCAATATGGGGCTTTCCGGCGTGGCGTTTGTCGGTTGCGACATCGGCGGTTTTGCGGAGAATGCAACCGCCGAAATGTTCGCGCGGTGGATGCAGGTGGGAATGCTGTATCCCTTGATGCGCGCTCATTCGGCGATTAGTACGGCGCAGCACGAACCGTGGGTTTTTGGCGATCGCACTGAGAAGATTTGCCGCGAATACATGAATTTGCGCTATCAGTTGTTGCCTTATATTTACACGTTGTTTTGGGAAGCTGCGACGGCGGGAACGCCGATTTTGCGACCGCTACTTTATCACTTTCCGCGCGATCGGGCAACTTATCACCTTTACGATCAAGTATTACTCGGCCCGTCGCTGATGGCTGCACCTGTTTACCGCCCGGGAGTTGAACACCGCGCCGTGTATTTGCCGGAGGGGACTTGGTACGATTGGTGGACGGGCGAATGCTATCAGGGCCCGATGCACATTTTGGCTTATGCACCTTTGGAGAGAATGCCGCTTTACGTGCGGGGTGGGGGCATAATTGCGATCGCACCTGTGAGGCAATTTGTCAGCGAAGAACCGCTTGAGTCATTGAAAATGCGAATTTGGCCCGGAAGCGGTGAATGGACGCTTTATGAGGACGACGGACACAGTTTTGAACACCAAAAAGGTGTGTGGTCTACGACTAATTACAAGGTGTATTTGGAAGGGGAAAAAATCATCGTTGAAATTGCCGCGCGCGAGGGCCAATTTTTGAGATCGGAACGCGAAGTTATTGTGGAAGTTGTTGGCGTTAGCGAACAGCGATTTACAGATGACGGTACGGTGCGGCGTTTGACATTTGGATAGTTTTGGCATAAAGCGGTTTATGCTATGGTGGGATTCGTTCAGGGCGATCGCTCGATCTGGTAGAGTTTGAGATGGAAAGGGCGATCGTATCATGGAAAATAGGTGAGTCTCTGATTCCGGTGTGGTGCGATCGAATTCATCAGCCGATAGCAAAGATGTTAGCGGGGTAAAGAAATCCCCAAAAAACAGCCAACAAATTCGGCAAAGGGGTTGGATAAATTGTAAACCTGTCAAGATTGTGGACGATCGGGGAATTGAAAGTTTGAAAATTATTCGATTGCAGCCAGGATTTTTATTTTCGCCAATTCAAACCTTACTCAACAAATGGAGGAATAAACCATGCTAATAGAAGAATATTTTGAATTTTTAGCCGAGGACGACATTCGAGTAAAAGGGACAAGAGTAGGAATAGAAAGCATCCTCTATGAATATATTTATCATCAACGTTCACCAGAGGAAATTATCAAACACTTTTACACTTTGACCCTGGATCAAATTTATGCGACCATCCTGTATTATTTAAACAATAAAGCCGTCTTAGATAAATATATCGAAGACTGGCTAGAATGGTCACACCAACAAATAAAAGCCCAAGAATTAAACCCTCATCCAGCTTCGATCAGACTGCAAAAAATTAAGGAAGAAAGAACAAAAAAAAATGGCGCTCAAGTATCTCATGGATGAAAATGTTGACCCGGTTTATCCTACTCAAATTCGGAGTAAACAAGTAGAATTAATTATTCGGGTCATTGGCGAACCTTTTATACCAGCCAAAGGAACTAAAGACCCTGAAATTTTAGAATGGTGTGAAAAATATGACTTTATCCTAGTCACAAATAACCGTAAATCTATGCCTGTTCACTTAAACGATCATTTGCAAGCCAATCGTCATATTCCTGGAATATTTATTTTAAATGCGAATTTAAGCGTTGGGCAAAACATAGAGGAATTAATTTTGATTGCTGAATGTTCTTTTTTCAATGAATATCAAGATCAAATTATTCATCTACCTATCACTAAAGAGGTTTCATGATAACTCAAGCTATACCCAACTTAATAAATTTTGAGGAGTTTTTGGAAGGGAAGCCAGAAAACGGACGTTATGAACTACATAACACTGAAAGGGTTCAGTCGGTGGTGTTTCCAGAGTTAAATTTGACTACCAAGCAAATTTTAAATGCTGGGTAAAAATTAAATTTATGCTCAACTATTTCTTGATTAGGTTAAAATAATGATTATCTCCCATATAGCTCTGAAAAATTGGCGCAATTTTCAGTCAGTGAATGTTGATTTGCGCGATCGCATTTTTGTGGTAGGCCCTAATGCTTGTGGTAAGTCAAACTTTCTCGATTCATTGCGCTTTTTGCGGGATCTGGCTAAAGCAGGAGGCGGATTGCAGAAAGCCGTGAGCGATCGAGGTGGCGTATCAAAAATTCGCAGTCTTTATGCGCGCCGTTATCCAGATGTAGAAATAGAAATTCACCTTTCCGAATCTAATGCCCAACAGCCATTATGGAGGTATGGGCTGGGAATTAAACATAGAAGAGGCGGCAAAAATGAGCCGATTGTTGCCTACGAACGAGTTTGGAAAGGCGAGGAGCAAATTGTCAATCGCCCTACTCCAGAAGATGAAAATGATGAGCTACGTCTCACCCAGACTTATTTAGAGCAAATTAATACCAATGCAGAATTCAGAGAAATTTCTAAATTTTTAGAATCGATTTTATATTTACATTTAATTCCTCAGCTAGTTCGCCATCCCGAAGCTTTTGCTACCCCTGGACTTTCCGAAGATCCTTTTGGGAGAACTTTTTTAGAGCGAGTTGCTAAAACTCCCGATAAAACCAGAAAATCGCGATTAAAAAAAATTGAAGACGCTTTAAAGCTGGCTGTCCCACAATTGAAAAACCTCACAGATACTAAAGATGTGATGGGAGTTCCGCATTTGGAAGCTGTTTACGAACATTGGCGGCCCGGAGCAGGAAAACAACGGGAAGACCAATTTTCTGACGGAACGTTACGGTTAATTGGTTTACTATGGTCACTGTTAGAATCCGATTCATTATTGTTACTAGAAGAACCAGAACTTTCCTTAAATTCGGCTATTGTTAGCAATCTACCCTCTCTGATTTATCGCCTTCAGCGCCCGAGAAAGCGACAAGTTATTCTCAGTACCCATAGTGCTGATTTGCTCTCAGACAAAGGCATTGGCGGCGAAGAGGTGCTGCTAATGACACCGACTCCTGAAGGAACTCAGGTAAAACTTGCTTCAAGTAATGAACAAATCAAAATGCTATTAGAAGGAGGTTTAAGCATAGCTGATGCTGCACTTCCTCTTACAGCACCGCCCGACATCGAACAAATGAGTTTATTCAAATGACAGATATTCCCATCAATCTAGTGTTTGAGGATGTACTGAGTGAAGCAGTTCTTAAACAAATGCTCAAACAGTCTCAACGTCCCTTTTCAGTGGGACAGTGCTTGAATCAGAGAGGATATGGCAAAATTAAAAAGATTATTTCTGGATTAAATTATGCGGCCAAGGGAATGCCATACTTAGTATTAACTGATTTGGATAATGCAGAATGCCCGTTAGTAATTATTTCAGAGTGGTTAACTCAACCCAAACATCCTAATCTGCTGTTTCGGATTGCTGTTAAAGAAGTGGAAGCGTGGTTACTTGCACATCGAGCGGGCTTTGCCCAATTTCTGGGTATTTCAGTAGACTTGATTCCTGGCGACGCGGATCGAATTCCTGACCCCAAGCAGCTTTTAATCAATTTGGCTAAAAAGTCAAAGAAGCGAAATCTGCGGGAGGCGATCGTCCCCGATCGTAATAGTACGGCAAAAATTGGTAAAGACTACAACGGTCAACTGATCCAGTTTGTCAATCAAAGTTGGCAGGTTGCGTCAGCACAGACTAATTCCCCCAGTTTGGAACGAGCTATGAATGCACTCATAAACTTTCAACCAACCTGGGAAAATTGAGGAGAAAGACCAATACTGCGCCCTGTCTATGCTTGGCAAACAGTTAATAAATACTGTTACAATATAACGGGAGGGGATGACTAGACCCGACACCTACCCACAAACTATGCAACCGATCCAAATTACCACATTCCAAGCTTTGTGGCGCAGCTTGGGCCTGATAATCAAAGCCGCACCAATAGAACTCCGCAATTTAATATTACTCAACATTATCCGCGGTGGTGCCCCCTCTGCCGTCCTATTTTTAGATAAATTAATCATTGATGAAGTATCTCGGTTGCTATCGCAAACCCAAACAGCACAGCCCTTTGCTTTGATGCTTTCCCACCCAATATTGCTGTGGAGTATTGGCGGTGTCTTAAGTCTCAAGTTAATCGGCGACTCCCTGGAAACAATGAGCTCTTTTGCAGCGACATCTTTGCGCGATCGCGTTCAAGGCTTTGTCGAAGGAAAAGTTCTCGAAAAAGTCGCCAATTTCGACGATATTGCCCTGTTTGAAAACCCCGAACTATTAAATATAGTAGAACTCGCGAAAACCGGAGTATCCAAAATACAGCAGCTAGCATTTACCCTCAGCATGACCATCACGGGAATTTTTATATTTATTCCATCTATTAGCCTTGCTGCTACCATAGCTTGGTGGGTGCCAGTCCTGATGTTGATTTCATCATCTCCCTCAATTTACATCAAAAGAAAATATAGCAGAATCATCTGGAGAGTTCAAAAAAAGCAAGCTAAAATCAGCCGCGAGATGAACTTATCCGCTAGAGTATTGACCGGGGAAGAATACGCTAAAGAATTGCGTTTGTTTGGCTTGCAGGAACTTTGGCTCAAACGCTGGCAGGGTCAGTTTTTGGAGTTTTTTAGCGAGATGCAGCGCATCCGAAAAAAAGGAGCAATTGTTGTACTTTTCTGGTCGGTGTTTAGTAGAATAGGAGTAGCTTTGCCATTTGTTTATGTGGTAATGGGAGCTTTGGGAGGGCGCTATACTTTGGGGGATGTGGCGCTTTATTCGGGTTTGATTGTCCAGGTGGAGCAAAGTTTGCAATTATTGATTGGCAATTATACTAATTTGTACGATATTTCCCTCGGCGTTAGTCCGATTTTTCAACTGTTGGAACTCCAGCCAGAATTGCAGTCTCCGCTTGTGGATGTGGCGTCTCGCCTGCCTACTTTACCAGATGGCAGGCAAGATGCCCCTGCCACAAGTCAATTACCAAGTCACGGGCAAGATGCCCGTCCCACAAGTCAATTACCAAGTCACGGGCAAGATGCCCGT